>JAOTYW010000189.1 GCA_029861705.1 Flavobacteriaceae bacterium | reverse complement strand
GTAAAATTATATCCAAAAAATCCATTTGCATTGGCATCGAGCCCCTTATCTACGGAAACAAGTCCTTCCAGGTAACCATCTATATGGTCTATTGAGGCAAAGCCACTTTCAAGGGCATGCCTGATGCCTACATCAACAGGCACATGTCCGGCAAAGGCAATCCCTTTTTCATTGGCCGTCGTGACGAGGGTATCAAAAACAGATCTTTTGATCCCTGGATGTATTTTCAGAAAATCATATCCAGCTTCGGCATAGGTCGTAACTTTTGAACGGGCTTCTTCAGGGATTGATACAGAACTCCCATTAAGTGACGGACTTGACGTAAAGATTCGCGGCCCCAGAACTTCTCCATCAGCCACTTCTTTTCGTAATTCTAAATGCATGGGATGCCCAAGCATTCCCCTGATGGTAGTAATGCCATTTGATAAGTAGAGAAACAAAGTCTCTTCCAAACGCTCCCTCGAGGTGTTAGGGGAAGGAATGTGCGCATGCATTTCGGCAAGACCAGGGATAACATACTTGCCAGATCCATTGATTACATTACCAAATGCTTCAGGATCAGTAACTTGATCGCTTATTGAAATAATACGCCCTGAGTCGATGACTACTTGTTGGTTTTCTAGAATAGACCCACTGGCTACATCAACAATGTTGACATCTGTAATCAAAAAAGAGGTCGGACTCGGAGGTTGTGAATTAGATTTACATCCTAAAATGAATAGGGTAATTACGATACTAATGCTAAGTTTTTTCATGGCTAGAATCTTGAATTTTTGTTGGCCTTACAGAGTTTGATAATCTCTTTAATTCGCCTATCTCTGGTCTCCTGACGTTTGGCATCATTCAACCAGTGGAGATAGGATTTTTGATAGGTCCAACTGAATTTTGTATAATTCTCGAAGGCAAGCGGGACTTTGTCAAACGCCTTTTGAAGATCATCCGGGATCACCCCATTTTCAACATTGTCATAGGCCGTCCACCTCCCATTGTCTTTTGCGGTTTGAATGGCTTTAAATCCGCTTTCATGCATGAGCCCTTCAGCAGTCAATTCCTTGATATAAGATTTATTTAAAGCACTCCATGAACTTTTAGGATTACGGGGACAGAAATATTGCTTTCTTTTTCCATCTCCCAGGCTTTTTAAGGTACTGTCTATCCAGCCATAACTCAGGGCGACTTTTACAGCTTCTTCCCATCGCATACTCCGCTGCGGATTACCTACTTTGTAGAAGATCAGGTATACACCATTGGAATCGGCGTGGTTTTCGTTCAACCAGGCACGCCACTGTTGGTGATCCTCAAAATACAACTCAGGTCTTTCGGCCATGAAATCAAATTTATGTTAGGAGGAACATTAACGCCTACAGCTCAAATCTGCATTTAGTCTACTGCATCGATATTAATATAGAAATTTGGGTCGAACTCCAGTGTTTCTCCCTTGGGGAATTTTTTGGTTTTGAATTCGCTTGTTGGATAGAGCCAATGAGCTTCGCCATCGACAAATACCCGTACCGGCATATCAAAGTCCTCTACTATATCGGTATAGCGGTACCTGACACTATCTTCCCCAGCCTGTAGCTCGAGGGTTGGGATCATTGTAGATCGTAAATATTGATTGAAAAAAGCAGTCAGATCTATTTTTGTCTGCAAGCTGATGTAATCTTCTATTTCCTTGCTGGTAACGGTCTGGTGGTAGAATTCCTTGTTTAGACCACGTAACACAGATCGAAATTTTTCATCATCTTCGAGTAATTGTCGGAGTGTATGCAACATATTCGCCCCTTTGCGGTACATATCACTTGAACCTCTTTTATTTAAACCATAGGGCCCGATAAGCGGCCGATCATTCTGAATGCTACTGCGTACACCTTGCACATATTCATTACCTGCTTTTGTCCCGAAGTGATAGTCGAGATATAATACTTCCGAATACATGGTAAAACCTTCATGCACCCACATATCGGCAATGTCTTTATAGGTGATGTTGTTGGCAAACCATTCGTGGCCTGCTTCGTGAATGATAATATAATCGAAGAGCATTCCCCATCCCGATCCCGAAAGATCCCGGCCCATATATCCATTTGTGTAGTTATTTCCATAGGTAATGGAACTCTGATGTTCCATGCCTAAATAGGGCACTTCCACGATCTTAAAACTGTCTTTATAAAAAGGGTAGGGGCCAAACCAATGCTCAAAGGCGCGCATCATCATCGAGGTTTGGGAGAACTGTGATTTAGCCTTTTCCTCATTTTCTTTCAGTACGTAATATTGGATGTCGAGCGGTCCATTTTCGCCTTCATAAGTCTCTCCAAAATTCACATAATCGCCAATGTTGACGTTCACCCCATAATTGTTGATAGGGTTGAGCACCTGCCAATGATAGGTTTTAGTAGTGCCGTTATCTTCTACATTAAGAAGTCGCCCATTACCAACCCCGACCAGGTCTGAAGGGCAGGTAATGCTCATGTCCATGCGTTCAACTTCATCATACATATGGTCCTTATTGGGCCACCAAACACTGGCACCCAGGCCCTGGCAGGAAGTTGCTAAAAAATGTTTTCCATTGCTGTCTTTTGCCCAGGAAAAGCCTCCGTCCCACGGGGCTCGTTTTGCTTCCTGGGGTGTGCCGGAGTAATATACTTTTAGCTGCTCTTTTGCGCCTTTCTTTTGTTTCTTTTTCAGGCTGATAAAATGGGCATTGCCTTCTGATATAAATTTGAGTGGTTTTCCATCTTGCTCCACTTTATCAATGACCAGGGGCGGTTGCAGATCTATCTGAAGTACTTGATGGGGTGAAAGGACTGTATACCCAACCGTTGTGCTGCCCGAAATAAACTTTTTATCCGGTTCTACTGCAATATCCAAATTGTAATAGGTAAGATCCCACCATGCCCGTTCAGGGGTAATACTGCCCCTGAGGCTGTCTTGCCGGGTGAATTCCTGTGCTGAAACAAACGAGGTACAGCATATTGCAATAACTAAGCAAAAATGTCTTTTCATTAGTTTAATCTCTAAATATCCCGCCGGGGAAGACTACCGGACTTTCATGTCCGTCAGCACCAACACTGGCAACACCAAAAAAGTAATTATCAATAACGATTCCGTCTAAGGTATAGGCATCTACGTCTCCCACCCATTTACTGTTGTCCCAGGTTGGAGATGTCGTTAGCCGCCAATAGATATTATAGCCAACAGC
Source organism: Flavobacteriaceae bacterium (assembly GCA_029861705.1). Lineage (GTDB taxonomy): Bacteria > Bacteroidota > Bacteroidia > Flavobacteriales > Flavobacteriaceae > HDS-28. Next base: position 2,306 of record JAOTYW010000189.1, on the reverse strand, counting down.
GCCATCGGCTTTTTTCCATTTGAATTTCGCAGCTGGCTCTACGATGCCTCCGATCTCAACCTCTGTCGGAGCCGGCGGTGCCGAGGCGAGAGAAGCCAGGTTAATGGCATTCACAGCGGTTAACTTGGCCGCGTATTCAAAATTCACATGTTCGAGCACGTCCCCATAGGCAATGCCGTCTTCTTCGCGAATATCCTGATGCTGTTGCGTGTAATTCTCATGAGCTTCCATGATTCGGATCCCTGCAAAGCCGGCATCATTAAAGGGTCTGTGGTGCCCGCCGCGACCGAAACGATCCAGTCTGTATATCAGCATGGGGTTCATTTCAGGCATATATTTTTGGGTTGTTTTATGGACGTATCGGGCTAATTGGCGCGAGATCCCATCTACTTCCCCTCCATAGAATCTGCGCCTGTTTCTTTGGCGCTCAGTTTCAGTCGGGGGCACGGGTTCTGAAAAGATCCTGAAATCCCTGTTGCTAACAACCCCATCAACCCCGGTAATATTCCCAATCATATCATTATTCAGTATTCCAATGATCTCCCAGTTATTTTCTTTAGCGTAGGCCGCTAGTCCCTTACCCCCGAACAGGCCTTGTTCCTCACCTGAAAGTCCTACATAAATGATGCTGTTATCGAATTTGTATTTAGAGAGTACCCGTGCCGCTTCGATAGTTCCTGCCATACCACTGGCATTGTCATTTGCCCCTGGAGAATCTGAGGTATAATCCGTTGGATCACTAACCCTGGAATCAATATCCCCGCTCATTATGATAAATCGATTTGGATATTTACTGCCCCGCTGAATGGCAACTACATTGACTACCCACACATCTTTGACGATTCTATTATTAGCTCCCTGTTCCACAAGATCTTTTTGGTAGAATACTTCCAGGCAGTTGCCGCAGCTTTGGGAGATCTTCTCATATTCCGATTTGATCCAGCGCCTGGCTGCACCAATACCCCGGGTGGTTGATACTGTATCGCTCAATGTATGTCGCGTACCAAAATTAGCCAGGATTGTGATATCCGATTCAAGTCGCCCTGCTGAGACGGCGTTGATGATATCATACATTTGTGGATTATCCTGAGCCTGAGTAAGCAGGAAAGAGAAGAGAAGGAGAAAAGTGAATCTAAGTTTCATTCTGAAGTGTCTTTAAATTTCTTGATCAACCCAAGGATTGAATTTAAAGCCTCAAGATAAACAATTAGGACTGTCTTAGAAACAAAAAAAAGTCGCCCCGGAGAGCGACTTTCTAATTTAGCCATTTAGCGCTGTTATGAATCAAAAGTATAGCCGTTGTCGGCTGCTACCTTATCTGCAATTTGGGTTCGTAATGCCGCCACATTGGGCTGGTTAGCATATTTAGTAAATCGCTTTAATCCCATTAGCATCATCCGTTGCTCATCTCCTTCTGCAAATGAAACAATGGCTTCTTTGCCTTTGCTCTGGATGATATCAACAGCGTTGTATAAATAATATTTCGCCATCGCGATCTGAGCGGCTTGAGCCTCTTCACCAAAGCGCTTGGCATTCTTTTCTGTTCTGAGTATGGTAGACTCTGCCAAGTACACTTCGATCAGGATATCGGATACAGCCATCAGTACTTGCTGGTGCTTTTCCAATTCTGTTCCGTACTTCTGAACCCCGGCACCGGCGATCATCAGGAATACTTTTTTGAGCCGGGCTACCAAGTCTTTTTCCTCAGCAAATAGTTCAGAAAAATCAGGTGTATCCATAGACGGTATACCCATTAGTTCCTCGCCCACTTTAGTGGCCGGACCTAAGAGGTCTACATGTCCGCGCATGGCTTTTTTGACGAGCATGCCCACTGCAAGCATTCGATTGATCTCATTCGTACCTTCATAGATACGTGCAATACGTGCATCACGCCATGCTTTTTCCATAGGCGCATCGGCACTAAAGCCCATACCGCCAAAGATCTGGATGCCCTCGTCTGAGGTTTCCTGAACATCTTCAGACACGGCTACTTTGAGAATAGAACATTCTATCGCATATTCTTCTACGCCTTTCAACTCAGCTTCCTGGTGTGAATTCCCTTCTGCCAGTCGGATAGCGATCCGATCTTCAATATTTTTCGCTGCTCTGTATGAAGCCGACTCCCCAGCATAGGCATTCGTTGACATCTGTGCGATCTTTGCTTTAATAGCACCAAAGTTTATAATAGGTGTTTTAAACTGAATACGTTCATTGGCATATTTAGTCGCCTCGCCAATTATGCGTCGCTGAGCCTCAAGACAGGCTCCGGCCAACTTAATACGGCCAATATTTAGGCATTCATTGCT
>JAOTYW010000188.1 GCA_029861705.1 Flavobacteriaceae bacterium | reverse complement strand
TGGTGATATATAGCAACTGGGTTCCCTTGATGGGTTCATATTCCATTTCTCCATTGGTCACAATTAACTCGGAGGGCTTTGTCACCACGACTACTTGAGGCGGAGTTTCAGAGAACTCTTCCTTGTTTTCTTGCTCTTTAGGAAATTTCTCTGTAGCCAGCTTGATGATATCCTTCGGGACATTCGAAGTGCTCTTCCAGGTATCTGAATCTATTTGTGTGCTAGTATACCAATGATTTTCACCTTTCAGGTAATAGGTATTATTCTTTTTTACCAGGAAGAAGGGTGTATTTATCACATATTCAATGGAGGATTTTTCTACTTCTTTCAATCTTGCCTCTCCATCGATCACGACCAGGACGGTAGGGGTCTGTCTGAAATAGATCTGGGGGGCATCATTATTTACCTCGTCTTGTTGCACAGTGGTTTCATCCACATTTTCGAGCCCGGAAATTATATTATCCAGTGACATCGTAATTTCTACAGACTCAATATCCTCTTCAATGATGGTCTCCAGTTTGGACAATTTTTCAGCATCGTCCATATCGGGAAATTTGATCTTGTTAATATCAATACTCTCGAGGACAGCCGTTTTGGAGGATTTATCAGTATCTAAACGTACCGTAAACCAAGAGGCCCCAAAAACCGGATCTTCCGAATTATGCTTTACAGACAAGGCCATCCGGCCTTTTAAGATATTGCCCTCCAGGGTCTCAAGTTGTGGTTGGTACAAAGTAATGGTATAGGCATTCTTTTGAATCTCACGTGGCCATTCAAAGCCTAATTCTTCCCCTTGGGCAAAAAGCATGGAACCTGCCAGTAGCAGGTAGAGTGTTATGATCTTTTTCATTTCAATTAGCTTTTTTTCTTATTTAGGAAATAACAATGTGATCTGAAAGCGCAATTGAGAATCGGCGCCTCCGTCAGGTTTTACAACATTAAAATAATATCCGGCCTGGGCGTTAATGGGCTGTTTGCCCCATCTAAATAATTTACCAAAGCCTGCACCCAAAGGAATAGTCCATTTATTACCGGAACTTGCCTCCCAATTAGCTGTGATAATAGGGGCGGAGTTCACATACCATCCTTTCGGCAGGTTACGTGTGGCAAATACTTGCGAAAAGAAAAAATTTACATCGCCGCGAAAATCATCTCCGGCATAAGACCAGATATTTTGTGCCAGGGCACCAATGGTCCAACCTTCAGGTTGTACCAATACGACAAATGACGGGCCTGCTGTCCATTTTTCTGATCCCAGGAAGGCATTTGAAGCCGTAGGAATACCGAGTGCAACCCCACCCCCATAGATGACACTCCCGGGCTTAGCCGGAGTCAGGAATAAACTCAAATTAATATCCCCGAGTCCAAATTCATTGTTATCCGGATCAATGGGTTGTGAAATGATAGGAATAATGGTCCGGGTGATGAGGTTCGTATTCTCGCTGAGCGAAAAAGGTACTACCGGTTGAATATTTAATGTATTGCGTGTGCCGTCAAAAGAACCGATCCCAAAATCTGTATTGTTCTGGAAGGGAAGGCTGATCAGGCTTGCAATGGGATTCTGGATCTGTTTTTCAAGGTCTGACCCCTGGTCAGGCGCATCGTCCTGAGCATGGATGATGGCCAGACCAAGGAATAATATGAGGGGACAAAAATTCCTAATTTTCATTTGCTGGGATTTTATTATTGAATAGGGTCAAATGTAAAATGCTGCCCGCCGATAGAGGCTTCATACATTAAGCCTCCTTTGGTTTTAGTGAAGACAGCAACCCCACCGTTATAGGCGGCGTCTATAGATGCGCCTTCTTTTAAGGCAACGGCCGAGGCCTGGGCATCGAATTTTAAATTGCCATTCCTGAAATTATCAAAGGCTTCCTGGTCTTCAAAGAAGATCACTTCGCTGTATTGCTGCCCCCCCAATTGGAGTCCGATCGAACCCTGTTTTAATTTAGAAGATCCCAGGATCTCTCCACCCTTATATACCAATCCCCGTCCTGCAGCCCCTCCTATCCCAACACCGGCTTTAGTGACTTTGGGGAAAACGGCATAGCCATAAGCTTTGTCTTTAAAAATTTGAAGTTTAGCGTTGCTTTCTATCATGGATTCCAGCGCTTCTTTGGCATCTTTTTCCATTTCAGGATTCCAACCGCCAACCTGAGCTTGTACGAAGGTGCCCAATAGCATCAGCAAAAAGAACATGTTTTTTCTCATCATGAAATACGTTTAATAATTAAAAATTAAAAATGTTAGTACCTGACTAGTTTAGAATTAGACTGCTTTGATCTGGAACTCAGTAATTCAATCGAAAGGTACTTTATTCCACTAGTAAAAAATGATCAATTTCGGACAATTAAATACTAAAACGATACTGTAAAGGAGTCTGGCCTGTCCAGGATTTAAAAGCGCGAATAAAATTCGTTACATGCTCATAACCAAGGGATTCTGAGATTTCATCAATACCCCGTTCCGTAGTTTCCAATTGCTCGATAGAAGAAGTTAATAGATGTTCTCGGGAAAGCTCTCTGAAAGATGCACCTTCTGCGACTAGTTTTCTACGGAGACTGCGTTCGGATACCCCCAGAATTTCACTTAATAGCTTTTCACTTGGCATAATCCCTTCTTCTAATCCATTCATCAAAAATGAAAGTCGGATTCGATACGAATCAGAAAATAGTTCCGGTCTGTCTTTAAGGATTTCCCCTCCTCCAATTTTGGATGTGATACTAAGCGTTGGAAATCCAACGGAATACGTATCCTGAGTAAATTGAAAATCATATTCTCCGTCGGGAAGGTTATGTTTCAATACTGGGTACATATAATGAGGTATGGCAATAGTTTTAATCAAGAAATTCTTCCCCAGTACGTATTGAAGACCTACTAATACCATGAGAAAGCAAAATTCTTCTGAGATAGTCCGGCCCCTGGTTTTCCTATTGTGAAATTTCCAGTGATACAGGCTTTCTTTTCCCTTGATAATAAGTTTTGTGCGACAATTTGACATTATCAAGGGTTCTAGTTTTATAGATTCATCCAGCGCAGCAAGTGAATTGGGAAGTTGTACAAGGTATTCTCCAAATTCACCCATATCCTGTAGCTTAAATTGATTGGAAAATGAATTGTCCATATAGTCCAACCCCTGTGTGTGAAACACATTGTTTAAAAATCCCTCTAACGCTATTGCCGGCACATAAGAATTAACATCTTCAATATTGAAATGCTTGAGCAGACTCTTGTTTTTAAGTTTTTCGAGATTTACCCCGAAATATCGTAAGGTAGATAGTAAGGGGTGGATATAACTTATCTGGTTGATATGAATAGCTGAATCAGACAAACGACGTTGGTTTAAATTCTCTGTTACTTAGATTCTTATGGGGGCAATGAAGTGTTCAAGGTAATAAAAAAACACTGTTTTTAGCAGAGAATTATGATTTGAAGATGGGGGTACATTGCAAACGGGTAACATTCAGGACAAAAATTGAGTATTAACAAGAAAAAAATTACCATGCACCCCATTATTGTTATAGAATAATCACAACAATGCCATACTAATTATAATGTTTTTCTAGGGTAAGGTATATCCCTTCAATAGTATCTTTATATTCGGTTAAGTGCGTATTCTTTACCAAATTACCAACCATAAGATTATACACCACTTGCTTACCTATTATTGAAGTGTTTTAAGACACCTTTGGCATTGTCTTTCTTACTTTGATAAGTTATAAAAGGTCATCGTAATTCACAGGTTCCCCCTTACTACCTGATTATGATGATCTTTTTTAATGCCCGGAAAGTTGTAATGTATAGAGATTTCTACCACCTCCGGACCCCTTCTCGTCGGCAAGTATCAGGGTATTATTATCTAAAAAGCAAGCAGCCTCTAACTGAGAACTGGCGCCGTGATCAATACTTTCCATTTTTCCACTGAGCACTTTTCCATTTTCAAGATCGCTCTCGATCAACCAAATATTTCCATATCCAAGTATCGCTAATGTCTTGCCATCCGGCGACATTTCGGCCCCGGTTACCTGGCACCAATACCTGTCATCACATGTTTTAAAACTCCCGATTCGCTCGGCTATATATTCTCCGGCGATTGCAGGCACGCGATAAACGCTTACATGATCCTTAAATGGAGTGGACCTATTTTTGTTTATGATATATAAATGGCCAGAAGCATAAAACAAAGCTTCAGCATCATAATTGAAATCCCTGGCTTTTGGAGGGAAACGTTTTTGTTCCGGATAAGAGAATTTGATCTTCTCTGCCCTTACTTCTTCCTGTTCGGAAGTAGGTTCGGGAACCTTATAAATAACCAGGTCATCCCTTTTATTGCTGTTATTACCAAAATCTGCAATGTATATGTTTCCCAGCGTGTCCCGGGAAAGGGCTTCCCAGTCTCTGTTTTTGGCATTCTTGATATTGACATCCTGGAGCAGTTCTCCTTTAAGATTTACCCGATAGAGATTGTCTGCATTCCCACTGTCTTCAATAACCCAATAGGTATCATTGGCTGCAGGGACAATCCCTGAAACTTCGTTTAACTTTTTAGGTAGCTTGCTTACAAATTGAAGCTGACCGTAATTCGTACATCCGGTAAGGATCAATATCGCAAAAAATACTAATCGTTTCATTCTTGTTCTTTAAGAGGCATATAGATCTCGGCCAGCCATTCTGTATCTCCGGCTCCGGTCGTTGGGTTATTAAAGAATACTTCAATTGGTTGCCTTGTAACCTCCATACCCTGGGATTCGGCATATTTTAATAGTGCATACCAGGCGCGGTCACTTGTGATATAATTCCCGTTATAATTGGCCTTGATAGAAGGTTTTTTAAAGAGTCTTAGATACTCAATGTTTTTAATCCGTGGCAATTTTTCAGAACGTATGATGGGATAACAAAAATCATAGACAAGGGAATCTGTTTCCTGGTTCCATTCGTTTACTCGCACCAAGGGGGGGCCATTTAGTTGAACATTATTTCCTATGATTACCGAATTGAGTATATCGTAATTGGCCATCATACCTTCTGCCTTTCCGTATTGCGAAGTTTTTACTTCCACACAAGCACAAAAAGATTCAGGGGAATCTGCTTCCCCTAAAATCTCTACTTTGATATTCTTTAAATGATCGAGCAAGCTTTCTCCCAGGTTATGGACCGTTTTCCGGGAACGTTTTTCAAAGTCGGTATCCGAAAAAAGGAGTTTCCATTTATTTTGGAAACTATGTTTGTTATCTGCAATATACGCTGTTATGGTAGACAGCGAATCGTGTTCAGATTTGATCCGCCAGGTATATGTATAAGCAGAATCGCCATACACCAGGCGTTGTGTGACTTCCTCCAGGCCATCCCATCCCAGGATTCGACCTCCTTCCTGTGTATCGTTCCAGGTCTTGATGATCTGGCTAGCAGTACCCGGTGTAGTTTCGCTTTGGAAGCGAACCTGGTAATCGTGTTGTTTAATGAAAAAATACCAAACAAAGAGGGCAACTAACAGGATTCCCAGAAAAGCCAATACCCGTTTCAT
>JAOTYW010000187.1 GCA_029861705.1 Flavobacteriaceae bacterium | reverse complement strand
TTCTGGAAAGACTTTTTATAGGATAGGTGAAGTACATGCTTAAAACTAAAACTGCCGGCTGAAAACAACCGGCAGTTTCGTACCAAAGGTGGGACTCGAACCCACACGCCCTTGCAGGCATTGGATTTTGAATCCAACGTGTCTACCAATTCCACCACTTTGGCATGTCGATGCTACAAATCAGCGCGCCTGCCTGCCGGCAGGCAGGTCTACCAATTCCGCCACCGAGGCCTTTGATAGAAGGATTGCAAACTTACATAATAATTTGATTTCGCCTCTAAAAATTAGCCGCTGTATTACTTTAGCAACACAAATAAATGTGTAAATTTGCACCTCCTTAAGAATAAGGTATAGTAATACGCAATTACAAGCACTTAGCAATGCCCTATCAAGTTCCGGAACCCAAAATTTTTGCGTGTACGCAAAGTACCGTATTGGGTGAAAAGATAGCAGAAGCCTATGGCACCGACCTAGGCAAAGTACATTTTTCCCGCTATAGCGACGGAGAATTCCAGCCATCTTTCGAAGAATCCATTCGTGGTACACGTATCTTTTTAATAGGATCCACAAATCCCAGTTCTGAAAATTTAATGGAGATGCTTTTGATGTTGGATGCCGCTAAACGCGCTTCTGCACGGCACATAACTGCCGTGATACCTTATTTCGGATGGGCAAGACAAGATCGGAAAGATAAGCCCAGGGTTCCTATTGCTGCCAAACTCATAGCAAAAATGCTGGAGGCAGCTGGGGCAACCCGGATCATCACCATGGACCTTCACGCAGATCAGATTCAGGGATTTTTTGAAAAACCCGTAGACCATTTATTTGCCTCTACTATGTTCTTACCCTATCTGCGCAACCTGGGTCTGGATAACCTTACTATTGCTTCACCCGATATGGGAGGCTCTAAAAGGGCCTATGCCTATTCCAAGGCTATGGAAAGCGAAGTGGTTATCTGCTATAAGCAACGAGCCAAAGCAAATGTGATCTCACATATGGAACTTATTGGGAACGTGGAAGGAAGAAATGTTGTTTTGGTTGATGATTTGATCGATACGGCAGGCACACTAACAAAAGCAGCCGATATAATGATGGAGCGCGGGGCAGTTAGTGTTCGTGCCATGGCTACTCATGGATTGTTCTCCAAAGATGCCTATGATAAAATTAGTAAGTCCAAATTAGTAGAATTGATCGTAACAGATTCCATCGCCTTAGATCCAAAAAGTGACAAGGTAAAAGTTTTAAGCTGTGCCGATCTTTTCGCCGATGTTATGCATCGGGTACACCACAATACCTCCATCTCCTCTAAATTTTTGATGTAGGTTTTTTTAAAAATGAAAAATTAGATAAACATTTATAATGAAGTCAATTACAATTAAAGGATCAGAAAGAGAAAGCGTGGGCAAGAAATCATCTCGTGCCTTGCGTAATGCTGGAAAGATCCCTTGCGTTGTGTACGGAGGGGAAACACCATTACACTTTTCAGCAAATGAACTTGCGTTCAGAGATTTAGTGTACACCGCCAATGCACATACGGTGTCAATTGAACTCGAGAACGGAAATAAAGTAGATGCGGTAATGCAGGATATTCAATTCCACCCTGTAACCGATAACATCTTGCACATCGATTTTTATCAATTATTCAAAGACAAGGAACTATCCATGGAGATCCCTGTACGATTAAATGGGAGTGCCCCTGGAGTACGCAATGGAGGACGTTTATTGTTCCGAATGCGTACACTAACAATTAAGGCGCTACCGGATAATCTCCCTGATTTTTTCAATGTGGATATTTCCGAATTAAAGATCGGTGATAATATTTTAGTGGAGTCATTGCTTAGCGATGAGTTCACCATTCTTCATCCAGATACTACAGTTGTTGTACAGGTTAAAATGTCTAGAACAGCTATTGAAGACGAAGTTGAAGATGAAGAAGGAGAAGAAGGAGAAGAAGGTGTTGAAGGAGAAGAAGGCGCTGAAGCACCAGCTGCTGAAGGTGGAGAAGCTCCTAAAACAGAAGCCCCGGCCGAAGGCCGAGGGGAATAATCCTGTTGAAAATTTAGAAAGCATCCTGATGGCCTCTTGCTATTAGGATGCTTTTGTATTTTTATCGCCAAAGCAATCTTATGTGTTGGTTCATCCCAAACATCTTTCGAAAAAAAGGCACTATTCTTGCTGAATCAGATCCAATGAAAAAGTTTTTAGTCGTCGGTTTAGGAAATATTGGTGAGAAGTATGCCGGAACCCGGCACAATATTGGTTTTCAGGTGCTTAATGCCTTATCTGACCGAAAAGAGGTCCTCTTTAAACCTGAGAAGCTGGGCGATGTTTTGGAGGTAAAGATCAAAGGGAAATCTGTCCTATGCCTGAAACCATCCACCTATATGAACCTCAGCGGAAAGGCAGTAAAATATTGGATGGAAAAAGAAAAAATTCCGTTGTCCAATGTCCTGATCATAACCGACGATATTAATTTACCCTTTGGAACGATCCGACTCAAAGCTAAAGGAAGTGATGGGGGCCACAATGGCCTTCAGGACATCCAAAACAAATTACAAACAACGGCCTATCACAGGTTCCGATTTGGGATTGGTGACGCCTTCTCTACAGGTAAACAAACAGAATATGTGCTGGGGAAATGGTCGGATGAAGAATCTGCATTACTAAAGGAGCGACTCGAACGCGCTGTAGCCCTTATTGAATCTTTTGTCCATGCAGGTGCCAAAAACACCATGAATACTTTTAACAATACCTGATCTATTGCGTTTTAAACGAATAGGTTCCGGAATCAGAAGTATTCCCTTCCAGATCTGTTGTGATCACTTTCCAGTAGTAAACCGTATTCGCATCAAGGGGCACATTTAACTCCCTAGTCCCCGAAGATAACATCCCCAACGATGTTGCAGGTTGATCTGTAATATCAAGAAAAACTTCAAAGCCAGAAATATCATTATCCACATCGGCACCCGTCCATTTTAATAGGACATCTCCGTTACCGTCGCGAGCTACTGTGGCTCCGGAAAATGGGGATACGATCTGTGCCGGAAATGGGGCATAAGTAGTCTCGCTTCCTGCATTATAAAACAACCAGGTCTGACTGATTCCTAGTTTTTGTGCTTCATTGCTTTTGGAAGTTACTCTCCAGGAAAAAGGTGTGCCTTTAGCAATGGTTATACCTATAGTAGTGCTACTCGTAGCAGCAGTTTGGGTGCTGTTATTAAATAAATTTTTCACTTCTATTTCGTAAATATCAGTGTTTTTCGAAGGATTCCAGATAAAGTCCACCCGGCTAGCCGTAGGCGATACTTCCACTCCCGTTGTGCATTGAGAATTTTGAGCAGGAAACACCAGAATAGCAGGTTCGGGAATTTTGGGGTCGTCCTTTCCGCACGCCCATAAAAATAGTACTACCAATCCCAGAATCTTTTTCATTGTTTTATTACTTTATAAGTGCCTCTAACAGATTCCGATCGCAATTGAATAAAATAAATTCCGGACGGCAAGCCATCAAAACGCAGTTGCATATTGCTAACCGGAGTTTTCTGGCTACTCCTTCGGACAAGTTTGCCATTATAATCAAATATGGCCACCTCAACTAATTGTTCATTATTTGGAAGGGCTACGGCAATTTCCTCAACAAACGGGTTTGGATAGAACAAGGGTCTTCCCGAGGTAAAAAATGTTTCTTCATGCACTCCCTGACATCCTTGAGGCGTAGACACTTTTAGCGAATTCAATCCGGAGTCGAGTTCGAGCTGTAATTGCGGAGCCTCAACGAGCCTTGTATTCCCATTAAACTCTACCATATATGCAACAGAGCCCGTTAAGTTCAAGGTGACAAATTGGCCATCAGGAGATATCGTGGAGAATACGCTTAAAGGCTCCGGTTCTGTTATGACCAGGTCAAAACACAGCTCTTCATAATCATTTGTCCCATCGGTAGCTGTAATGCATAATCTGTATTCTCCAGCCGTTAAACCTGTCCAGACAAAATCTGTAGTAAACAAGTCTGTCTGATTCGTTGAAGACCCTGTTAACACAGCCATATACATTAAGTCCTCAGTTGCATTTATTTGTATTTGACCGTCGTTACTGCTTATGCAGGATTCACTCTCAATACTAATACTAAAATTATTTGAGGCAAACCTAAACACCTGACATCCATCCGTATCTACTTCAGCGCCTGCCGGTGTATTCGGGCAGAGGTCTTCTATATCAAAAATGCCATCTCCATCACTATCCGGAAGAATTTCTCCTTCCAGGCAAAGCTCCAGAGTAAAATCATTTAACACTCCTCCATCTGCATCGAACGTATCTTCTACCGTAAGCACCCAAACTCCTAAAGATGATTCCCCATTAAAAGAGGACAAATTACCAATGGGTTGCACCGTACCTCCTATTGCTGGGCTATTGTCACAAACAAAGGGAGAAGCTTCATCGTCAAAGACCGCAGCAATGTCGCTGGCAGAACCGCATGAATTGGCAATCAATACTACTTCCGTTCCGGAAGGAGATCTTAGTGTTACTATTAAATCTGATACAAAGCTATGGTCTAAATCCAAAGTCATATTTACATCATCTATGATCAGATCGTTTATGATAGAAACAGAGGAAGAAATTGTCGGTGTTCCGTTCTCAGAAATAGCTATGGGCGTATCTGTTGCCGAAAATGAGGCACAATTCACGCTAATAGTGGCAAAACTAAACGGGGAAGCAAAAGTTCCCTCTCCACATGAATTTTTTGGCTTCACCCGCCAGAAATAAATGGTTGATGCAAGAAGGCTCTCTGGCTTATACTCAGTAAATGCCGTATTTGTTGCAAGAATTATGTCAGTAAATCCTGCATCCGTAGCTATTTCCAGATCATAGGAAGAATAGGCAGGATCTCCTTCCCATACCAGTGTTGTATTGACGCTGACATCAACAGCTCCGTCTCCAGGAGCAGTTAACACAATATCGCTAAAGCTTGCATCATGGATCTGCACCATCAATTCTACCTCTTGAGTGACCGTAGCCCCGGAAGCAATTACGCTGATCGGGTACATTCCCGGACTAACCCCTGCCGTATTGCTCAAGGTCATCATAACCGAGGTGTTGTTAGCCGAAGCCGTAGTTGGGGAAAAGGCAACCCCTAAACCTGCAGGTTCACCCGAACTAGAAAAGGTGACGGTTTCATTAAAGCCGCCATATGTTTGATATTCAAATGGGATCATAATATCGGCAGGTGCGCAAACCGTTTCTTCTAATCTGTCAAATTGCAGTACAATCTCAGATTCGGTTATTTCAAAACTTGTAGCATTAACAGCCAGAAATATATTGTCACTGGCTTTTACCATAAATCTTCCGAATGAGGTGGTCATCCCAGGGATAAGAACGTGATGACTGCCATCGTTCGGAACTGCGTCGGCAATTTGAAAAGGGAATGAAAGTCCGCCATCGAGGGATAGAAAAATATCAACTGTCTGAGCATTGACAGGATTCTGATCCGTATTGGCCACCTCCCAGGTAATCTCTTGTGCACTTCC
>JAOTYW010000186.1 GCA_029861705.1 Flavobacteriaceae bacterium | reverse complement strand
ACGGAAGAAAAAGAGGATGGCTCGCGGGGCGCTATGACAATTCGCGCGGCAGAAGTAAGTAGCACGGGAGAGATTAGAAATAGTACCATGCTCGATGCACGTACGTGCGACTGCTGCCAGACGACTGTAGCCGTCACTTCAATCGGACCGGTAGTCTTGTACAGGGACCGTTCGGACGACGAAGTGCGGGATATCAGCATTGTAAGGCAGGTAAATGGCGAATGGACAGCGCCTAAAAGCGTTTATGACGATGGATGGAAGATCAATGGTTGTCCGGTAAACGGACCTAAAGTGGCAGCAAAGGAAAATACGCTGGCCGTAGCCTGGTTCACAGGAATGGAGGGCGCAACAGCCGTAAAGATGGCATTTTCAGGCGACGGAGGCGCTAGTTTTGAGGAACCCATTATCCTGGCGGGTATTGAAGCTATAGGCAGGGTAGATATTGCCTTGTTAGATAAGGACACGGCTGTAGTAAGCTGGATGGAATCCGTTGGCTTTAGTGCGGCCATTCATGCCATGCGTGTGAACAAAGATGGAACTAAAGGACCAAAAAGGGTGATTGCTGAATTGGATGCATCCCGGAGAACCGGATTTCCACAAATGGAACTGCTGGGAACTACTATGTATTTTTCCTGGACAGACGCCGGCGAAGATGATTCAACCGTGCGCTGTGCATCTTCAAAACTTGAATCAATTTAATTTAAGAATTGCGAAAACTGATTAAGATCAGGAGTGGGAACTCTTAGGACCCTCACATATCCTGATAAATTCTATTTGACATAATATAAATTATAGATCAAATTGAACAATTCGCAAAATACCGCATTTCGGCAGTATTTGCCAGATTTAAGGTATAACTACAGCTCGCCCCTGTATTATAGGGATTTGATCGGATTATTTGATAATAGGCAATTCCCTGATCCGTCTTCCGGTGGCAGCGAAAATGGCATTAGCCAGTGCTGGTGCCGCCGGCGGCAAGGGGGGTTCACCAAGACCTTTGGGGGATAAATCACTTTTAACAAACTCTATATTGAATTCTGGTACCTCGCCCATTTTCATCCACCGGTAATCGTGAAAATTGGATTGTACCGCTGCTCCGTTCTCAATGGTTATTTCTCCGTAAAGCGCTGCGCAAAGTCCATCGATGATTCCGCCCTCCACCTGTGCCTCCGCCCCTAAAGGATTAACTACAATACCACAATCAATTACTGCATCTACCTTTAGAACTTTTACTTTGTCATTTTCATCCATTTCTACAGTAACCACTTCGGCAACATAGGATCCGGAATGCCTGCTGGCCGCAAAACCTCTACCCTGTCCTGAAGCTAAAGGTGTATCCCAGTCGCTAATTTGTCTCACTTTGTTTACGACAGTAAGCATGCGCCCCAGATCGAATTCATAATCATCAACCACAGGAACCATTCTTGAAGGGCCGAGAAATTTCAAGAAATAATCTATCGGATCCATTGCGTTAAGGATGGCCAGTTCATCCAGAAAACTATGCACCGCGAACGCAGTGGCAGAATGCCCTACCGCTCTCCATTGCCCTAACGAAACATCGCTTAATACATGGCCGTATTCAAATTGCAGGTTAGGGACAAAACCTGCTGGAAACTCGTATGGATCTATTTCTGTTCCTGCAGGTCTTCCTTCCCTACCCAGGGATGTTTTGCGGGAAGCATTAGCCAATATGTGCTGCCATCCTGTTACCATACCGTCAGCGTCTAAGGAAGCAGCAATTTTTTGTACGCTTGCGGGACGATACCAATCGTGTTTTATGTCTTCTTCCCGCGTCCATATTAATTTAACGGGCTTGCCCATCCTTTTTGACAGTATTGCGGCTTCCATGGCATAATCCACATAGTACCTCCTGCCAAAAGCCCCCCCTATCCGGGGCAGGTGAATAATGATCTGTTCAGGCTTCAAGTTGAACAATTTGATCAATCCATTCTGCAAGGCTTCGGGATTTTGGGTGGGAGCCCACACTTCACAGCTTTCTTCTTTAAAATCAACTGTGCAGTTCATTGGTTCCATAGGGACGTGCGCAAGGAACGGAACTTCGTAAACAGCTTCGAAATTTGATACCCCAGTTCTCTTTGCTGCGTATATATCCCCGTCTTTCCTTTCTATAGAAGTCTTTGTCAATTGGGTATGAAAACGCTCGAATATGTCTTGCGAATTTTCCATTCTGCAACCCGCATTATCCCACTCCACAGATAATTTTTCCGCACCCTTAAATGCAGCCCAGGTAGAATTGGCAACCACAGCTATCCCATTTACAAAATTGGGGCTGTTTGGAGCAAGTAGCCTTCCTCCATAGGCTTTATTGTTTAGTTCAATGATATCTATGACTCCGTCTACCGACCTCGCCATGGTATCATCCCAAGTGCCCACACCGCCTTCAAATACCGGATTTTTCAAGACCGTAGCATAAAACATACCCGGCAACTTTATATCGCTGCTGTACTCAACGGCTCCGTTCACCATAGTGTCCAGGTCAACCTGGGGGATATTTTTGCCTACGATCTCAAAAGAACCTATGGGCTTGAACTCCACTTTTTCGGGTAAGGATATTTGTGAAGCTTGGGCAATCAGTTTTTCAAAAGGCAAGGTATCGCCGGATATCGTGTGCAATACTTCATTATTTATTGTAGTGAGTTCAGCTACGGGTTTGTTCATCTTCTTTGATGCGGCTTCAATGAGCGCATAACGCACCATGGCGCCAGCCGTTCTCATCAAATCCCAATTTAGGATGATCGCATAGCTACCACCTGCCCACTGTTCTTCGTAAACTTCATCAAAATCGCCTTGCACTACCCTTACCTTGGCCCAGTTTGCCCCAAGCTCTTCTGCGAGGATCATAGGTAGTGAGGTTTTAACCCCCTGACCTATTTCTGGGTTTTTAGCTACGAGGGTCACCCAGCCGTCGGTATCAATTTTAATAAGCGGTGAGAACTTATGCATTGTTGCAGGAGTTTTTTCTGGCGCGCAGGAATGTAAATACACCCCGGCTACCAGCACACCGCTGGCCGTAGCGGTAAGCTTAATAAAGTTTCTTCTGTCCAGTGTGCTTTTCATATTCCAATCCGCTTAATTTCTTTACCTTCAATAAACTCGTACACCGTATCTCGCTCCAGATCCGTGGCTGATTGTTTTCTGCCGGACGGCCATTCAACCACAATCGCACTGATTTTGACCATTGCAGGGATGCCAAAGTGAATTTCCGGGGAATTTTCACTCCCATAACCTGTTTCCCTTGAGCAATATCTCGTCTGAACGGTGCCGTTATCAAGAGTTAGTGTTATCCAACTGCCTATACCATAACTGTTGGATTCGGTTCCTCTTAATCGAAGCTTGACCCAATGATTATTTTGGTTCTGATTAATATAGCAGTCATTCTCTTCAGCCTCGCCTCCCCAATTGCACACATACAGGTCTAAATCCCCGTCATTGTCAAAGTCTCCTGAGGCCGTACCTGCTGATATATGGCCTTCAATTGCTGGAAGGGTGTTGTAAATCCTTTTGAACGTATGATCTGCTGTGCCTGCAAAGAAGAAATTTTGAATCTCGGGATAGCCTTCGGTTCCATTGGCGACATATAGATCCAAATAGCCATCATTATTAAAGTCGCCCCAGGTTTGCCCCTTGGAAGGGCGATGTATTTTATAGGCAACTTCACTACCGGTCAATTTACTAAAAACTCCGGTTCCTGAGTTTTCATATAGTGCATTTTCATCGGCGACCGATACGTTAGTTACATAGATATCAAGGTCTTTATCATAATCATAATCAATTAATGAGACGCCATAGGAGGCATTTTCCTCTTGTACATAAACACCTGTTTTCTCTTCTATAAATTCTCCATTTCCAGAATTAAAATAAAGGTAGTTTCTGTGTTTTCTTATTACCTGACCATTATCTTTTATCACAAAATTTGCCACATACAGATCTGGCCTCCCATCCCCATTGAGGTCGCCCCACGCACAAGACCTGCCATCGCCCTTATTGCCTTTCCAGGGTCCCAAAACAGCCTGATCGAACCTACCCCGACCATCATTAATATAGAGATGGTCATCTTCACCATCCCTGTTCACAACAAAAACGTCTAAATCGCCATCTAAATCAAAGTCACACCAACAGGCACCGGGAGAATTGGTTCTATCTTTTGATAAATCTCCAGCCTTCCCTGGTGTAAATTTTCCAGAGCCATCGTTGAGGTATATTAAGTTGGGTGTTCCGAACTGGGTGGTAAAAAAGATGTCTAAATCATGATCGTTATCAACGTCCACCGTATGTACAGACTCGCTCCATGCGTTCACATCCTTGTCTCCAATTGCCATCCTATTAAATCCATTTTCATGATTAAAATAAATAGTATTGCCCAAAAGTTGAAGTGAATCGACCTGGTTTGCCACTACGATATCGTTCCATCCATTACCATCTAGATCACCCACAGAAACCCCTCTTGATCCTTGACGGTCATCTGGCATACCAGCACGGTCGAACTGAAAATCCTGGCCCTGGGATTTCAGAATTGTACATAACATCGCAAGAAGTAGAAGTAAACGCATTAGTCTTCTTTTTTGTTTGTCGCCAAGTGAATTGCCTTGCGTATTCTTGAATAAGTACCGCAGTGGCAGATAAGACCTTCCAAGGCTGAGGCTATGGTTAAGGTGCATGACCTAACCGACTTCCCTCTATAATTTACTGTGCAAGTGCCACAGATTCCTTTTCCACAACCAAATTTTGTCCTTGTTAAGCCTAAGTTGTCTCTTATAATCCACAATAAAGGAGTATCCGGGTCAGCCGAAATGGGTTTTTTCGCATTATTGATCGTTATTGTGTAGGATGGCATAGCTATGTTTTAATATTTCATATGGTGTGGATGATGATTAGAAAAAATATAATGGTATTAATGACTTTAGAACTAATTTACCAATTTAATCAATAATCGGGAGGGAAAGTAACTCTTGCAGCCATGGTATGAGATAACCTTGGGTTCGATTCTTTTATGTTTTAGAAATCAATTTCTGTGTTTTTGACTTTTTAAGTTCTGGGATCACCTTCTCAGCATTATCTCTTATTAGAGATAAGTATTAATTAATTCTTCGTTTAGATCACACAAATAAGCCTGATTTCTTCGCTTTAAAAAGAATAGAACAGAATCTTCTGCTAACTCGTCAATTCCGGATTAAAATAATGCCAGACAAAGTCCCGGTTGTTTCCTCAAGGGCAGTCCTGTTTCTTTTACTATCTTACATTCGTCAGGGATTTTTTCCTATCACCAATAGCTCTCAGGTCTTCATACGATATCTATCAACTATGAACTATGAACAATGAACCGTAATCTTAAACAGTTTTTTAGCCTCCTCTGGAAATCCCTTCTGTTTTGGTCTATAGCGCTGGGACTTTTTGGGATTTTTAGATATTATGGAATTGGTGATAACGAAGACATTTTGACCAATGAAAATTTGGCAAACAGGAATTTTTCAATGATCATCTTCAATCATGTCGTTACTGGTTTTCTCA
>JAOTYW010000185.1 GCA_029861705.1 Flavobacteriaceae bacterium | reverse complement strand
TCCTGCATCGAGTGGAAGACATTTTGCACATCGTCATCTTCCTCGATCTTTTCCAGTAATTTTTCCACCTCTTCGGCCTGCTCCGGCGTAAGCTCTTTAGTCACTTGAGGTATGCGATCAAAACCTGAAGAGATGATCTCAATACCACGGCTTTCAAGCTCTTTTTGAATAGCACCAAAACTTTCGAATGGGGCATATATGTGTATACC
Organism: Flavobacteriaceae bacterium; assembly: GCA_029861705.1. Taxonomy (GTDB): domain Bacteria; phylum Bacteroidota; class Bacteroidia; order Flavobacteriales; family Flavobacteriaceae; genus HDS-28. The sequence goes on along the minus strand of JAOTYW010000185.1, from coordinate 5,323 downwards.
ATCCTCGTCGGTAAATACTTCCTCAGCTCCATAATCGATCATATCCAATTCTAATTCTTCAGGATCCAGGCCTTCGGCCTCCAAAGTAAAATTACAGGTATGATCAAACATAAATTCTACGGATCCGGAGGTGCCAAGACTCCCGTTGCATTTATTAAAATAACTCCTGACATTCGCTACGGTTCGTGTATTATTATCGGTCGCTGTTTCTATAAGAATGGCGATACCATGAGGTGCATAGCCTTCAAAGAGGACTTCTTTAAAATCGCCTTGCGACTTATCACTTGCTTTTTTTATAGCCCGCTCAATATTGTCCTTTGGCATATTGACGGCCTTGGCATTTTGGATAACGGCGCGCAGGCGTGAATTGGTATCCGGATCCGGACCGCCTTCTTTCACAGCGATAACAATGTCCTTTCCAATACGCGTAAAAGCCTTGGACATAGCTGCCCATCGTTTCATTTTACGCGCTTTTCTAAATTCAAAGGCTCTTCCCATAACGGTAAAAAACTATGAAAACAAAAATATAAATATTACAGATGAGGTCAAGTAGCTTGCTGAATAATAGCTTCGATCTTTTCCGCAAGAGAGAAATCTTTCTCGGTAACACCCCCGGCATCATGGGTGCTGAGTCTGATTTTTAGCGTGCTGTAAACATTAAACCATTCCGGATGATGATTCATAGCCTCGGCTTCAAAAGCGATCCGGGTCATCACTCCAAAAGCTGCTTTAAAGTCGGCAAGCTTAAATTCTTTCTCGATCCTATCATCGGCAAATGTCCAGCCAGGTAAACTCCTCAGCTTTGCTTGAATTTCATCTTCGGTATATTTTTTCATCACATGCAGATTAGATGTTTAAAAATACCAAAATTTCAGGTGGTAATGTGATGATCTATGATCTCCTGGTAACTAACTCGTAAATTCTTTGGTAGTTTATTTTTGCGTGGCAATGCAGCCAGATATCGTTCGTCATTAGTTGTATAGACACGCTTATAAATGGCATTAAACAGGCCGATGCGATTGACCATCTCCCTGATAAAATCATCGTGGTGGACCAGGTCTTTGCTACCCAGGTGATAGATGCCCGACTTATTTCGATTGATCAAGTAATGAATTTGCTGTGTAAGCTTGTCGGCATGCGTCACATTGATGATCAGGTTGGGAAACACCTCTACAGGCTCATTGTTCCATATGGCCGACTTGATCTCTTTTACCCTCGGTGAATTATTTCCAAATACCATTGGCAGCCTCAGGATACCATATTTTTCCTTGGGAAGCCTGAGGAGCATATTTTCAATCTTGATCTTTAACCGCCCATAGATGCTTTCCGATAAGGTTTTGTCGTATTCGTAAGAAGGGTATTTGCTGTAGGCATCAAAAACATTGGCAGAGGAAAGAAAATAGATCCTGCATTCATGGTCCCGTACGTATTCAATAAGATGTTGATGCGCCTGGACCTGTGCACCAAAATCTCCACGCAATGCTGATATGACGATTTGAGGTTTTATCTTTTCAAGAAGAACAACAATGTCGTCTTCCCGCATGTCGTATTGATAATATTGTTGATTGTCCCCGAAGGCGCGCCTGGCAGTGCAATATGTTCCATAGGTGTCGTAGTAATTGCAGAGTTCCTTGTAGATCGCATGGCCGATAAAACCGCTTCCCCCTAGTATCAATATTTTCTTTCCTGCACCTTCCATCTACACAACTACCATGGGTTATCCCTTATAAAAGGGCGGTTTCACAATTGTGGCCGGTACGGCATTCTTGCGTATTTGAATCGCCACTTTACTTCCTTCTTCCGCGAAAATTGGCGGCACATAGCCCAAACCTATTCCCTTGCCCAAAGAAGGGGACATGGTGCCAGAAGTAACTTCCCCGATCTTTTTACCCTGACTGTCAACAATATCATAGCCCTGTCGCGGAATACCTCGATCGTCTAATTCAAAACCCACTAATTTCTTCTCTGGCCCACGTCTTTTGGCATCTTCCAAGGCCTCGGAGTTGACAAATTCTTTACTGAATTTGGTTATCCATCCCAATCCTGCCTCAAATGGCGTAGTAGTATCGGTAATGTCATTCCCATAGAGACAATACCCCATTTCTAATCTGAGTGTATCCCTTGCGGCCAGACCAATAGGTTTTATATCCCAGGGTTTTCCTGCTTCCAATACCCGCTCCCATACTTGAGCGACTTCGCTGTTCTTACAATAAATCTCAAAACCCCCTGATCCGGTATAACCTGTTGCGGATATTATCACATGTTCTATGCCAGCAAAATCCCCTACGACAAAATGATAGAATTTAATGGCAGAAAGATCCACAGAAGTAAGCGATTGCATCGCTTCAGCGGCTTTCGGACCCTGGATTGCCAGAAGAGAATACGCTTCCGAAAGATCACGCATTTCGGCCCCTATGGCCTCATTGTATTTTTGAATATGTGCCCAGTCTTTTTCAATATTGGATGCATTAACAACAAGTAGGTAGGTTTCTTCTTTAACCCTGTACACGATCAGGTCATCAACAATACCCCCCGTCTCATTGGGCATACAACTATACTGTGCCCGACCTACCGTAAGTTTCGATGCATCATTGGAACTCACTTTTTGGATTAATTCCAGCGCCTTTGGGCCTTCGATCAAAAACTCCCCCATATGAGATACATCAAATACGCCAACGCTATTGCGAACGGTCTCGTGTTCAATATTAACGCCTTCATAGGAAACAGGCATCATATAACCTGCGAATGGCACCATCTTGGCACCAAGTGATTCATGTATTTTGCTGAGAGCAGTATCCTTCATTGGTCTTTTAATTTGTGCTTGCAAAGGTATTATTTTCAGCGCATCATATAGGCTTTAAAGTCGTCATACGAAGCAATATTTTCTGCGATCTTAGTCCTGCCTGCAAAGGAAGCGAGTTGGGAAGGCAGATCAAGGGTCACAGACAGTGTAGCTTCAACCTCTTCCTTGAATTTCGCCGGATGTGCTGTTTCAAGGAATGTTCCCTGAACCCCGGGATGTCCTTCCATATATTTCATTAGTCCAAGGTAGGCCACGGCGCCATGCGGATCTGCAGTATATCCAAATTGCTGTTCTAAGGCCACAATGGCTCCCCGAGTTTGGTCGTCCGTAAACCAATACCCTGCCAGATCAGCTGTAAGTGCTTCATGATCTGATTTGTATATTTCCAGGATGCGACGAAAGTTACTTGGGTCACCTACATCCATGGCATTGGATATCGTCTGAATAGAGGTTTTTGGATTATATAAAGCAGTCTTCAAATAATCAGGAACCGTTTTGTTGACATTGGTGCTGGCAATGAATTTATGGCAAGGCATCCCCATTTTATGAGCGAGCATACCTGCACATAGATTACCAAAATTGCCACTGGGTACAGAGATCACCCATGGGGTATTCTTCTCTTCCAGTTGCTTATAGCCCAGCAAAAAGTAGATCATCTGAGGTAACCAGCGGGCGACATTTATCGAATTGGCAGAGGTTAGGGTAGACTGGTCTGTCAGATCCTGATCCATGAAAGCTGTTTTCACCATTTGCTGGCAGTCATCAAAAGTGCCTTCCACCTCCAAAGCCTTGATATTGTGCCCCAGGGTAGTAAGCTGCAATTCCTGAATGGGACTTACTTTACCGGAAGGGTAGAGGATCACTACCTGCACCCCGGGAACTTTCAGAAAACCATTGGCTACTGCGCCTCCCGTATCGCCTGATGTTGCAACCAGGACGGTAATCTCCTTATCTTCATTTCGGTAGAAATGCCCCAGGCATTGCGCCATGAATCGCGCTCCAATATCTTTAAAAGCCATCGTAGGTCCATGAAATAATTCAAGAACACCTACTTTTTCAGAAAGGGTGACGAGCGGAAGATCAAAGCATAGCGTCTCATTGATTATTCGATTCAAAATGTCTGTTTCGAAAGCCTCAGCCACGTAAGGAGATATAAGTTGAAAGGCAATTTCCTGGTTGGAGTAGGATTCAATTTGTTCGATAAATCCTTCCGGTAAATGTGGAATAACTGAAGGGAAAAATAAGCCTTTATTTGGGGCGAGCCCCTTGACTACAGCCTCCTGAAAGGAGGTAGTATATGATGGATTTTGCAGACTGTAGTATTTCATAAGTCTATGGAATAATGCGTATGCCTTCCGGATGGATTCTGGAACAGTACAGATCAAATGGAATTCCCTGAGGCTCAAAGGAATGAGCTATATGCCTTCCTATTTCTTTAGCCGGATCAAGTCCCTTACACAGCGCATAAACTGAAGGTCCGGAGCCTGAGATACCAAAACCCAGCGCACCAGCTTCTATGGCGGCACTTTTCATAGCATCAAAACGCGGTATTTGATGTTTGCGAAGGGGTTCCGCTACATGATCTTCCAGGGATCTGGAAATAAGTCCGTGATCTCCTGAAGCGAGGCCGGAGATCAAGCCACCTAAATTTCCCCACTGGGCCACAGCATTTTTTAAAAGGATTTTATCTCCGAGACGGGCCCTCGATTCAGCGGTTTTTATTTCTAAATGTGGATGAATAATCGCAAGGGCAAGGTCCTTTGGAAAAGATAGTTGAATCACATCCAGTGGGTCATAGCTCCTGATAAGTACAAAGCCCCCCAACAGGCAGGGAGCTACGTTATCGGCATGCCACGCATTGCTGGCAACAGCTTCGCCCGTCATAGCATGTGTGAGTAATTCTTGGTTTGATAGCGGTGTTCCGAGCATTTGGTTTAAGCCCCAAACGGCACCAGCTGCGCTGGCAGCACTACTGCCGATCCCACTTCCCGGTTTGATCCGCTTGGCTATCTCTATCGCAAATCCATCCTGTATGCCCAAATGGTCAAGTAAGGATCGCGCCGCGACTCCAGCGACATTTTGATCCGGGTCAAGGGGTATTTCCGGACCTTCAGATTGAAGGATAGAGAGTTCACTTCCTGAAGTCCTGCGTATGGTCATTTCATCTCCTACCTCTTCCAAGGCAAGCCCAAGTACATCAAAACCACAAGAGAGGTTTGATACCGTTGCCGGACAGAAGATCCTGATCATATCCATAGCTTAAAAATTACCAATTCTGATTATATCTGCAAACAGGCCAGATGCAGTGACTTCGGCACCGGCGCCGGCACCTTTGACCATAAGCGGCTGCTCCGGATATCGATTCGTATAAAACAGGACTACATTGTCACTGCCTTTTAAACCTTCAAATTCATGTCCGGGAGGTATTTTTTGAAGTCCAACTTCTGCTTTGCCATCGGCAAGTTGGGCTACATATTTTAACGAACTACCTTCTTTTACAGCATCTTGCCGGAGATTTTG
>JAOTYW010000021.1 GCA_029861705.1 Flavobacteriaceae bacterium | reverse complement strand
TACTTTATCACAGGCGGATGCAAATTTAAAATAATTCTGTCAAATGTCAGGTACATTACACGAAAGAAATAGACAGTTTGAAGCCCGATCAGGAAGTTGCCTTATTTCTCTTAGTCAGCATACGTTTGATCTCATTAAGTTTCATTAGCGCTTCTACCGGAGTAAGCGTATTGATATCTAAATGCAGGATCTCATCCCTGATCTCTTCCAATAATGGGTCATCTAATTTAAAAAAGCTAAGCTGTGAATCACTGTGTGCCTCTTTAAGATCATCTCCCAATTCTTCGCTGGAATGCGATTTTTCCAATTTAACCAAAAGCTTATTGGCTTTTCGTAGCACTTGTTGAGGCATTCCTGCCATACGAGCTACATGTATCCCAAAACTGTGCTCACTGCCACCAGGCTCTAATTTGCGCAGGAATAAGATCTTATTCCTGACTTCCTTTATCGCCACATTAAAGTTTTTAATTCGCTCAAAAAGTGAACTCATTTCATTGAGTTCATGGTAGTGTGTGGCAAAAAGGGTTTTGGCCCTGGCCGGGTGTTCATGAAGGAATTCTGAGATAGCCCAGGCAATTGAAATACCATCATAGGTGCTGGTACCACGTCCGATTTCATCTAATAGGATCAGACTCCTGTCCGATAAATTATTCAGGATGGAAGCAGTTTCATTCATTTCTACCATAAAAGTAGATTCACCAACGGAAATATTATCACTGGCACCAACTCGTGTAAAGATTTTATCTACATAGCCTATCCGGGCAGAAGCAGCCGGAACATAGCTCCCTATCTGGGCCAATAAGACGATCAGGGCAGTTTGCCTGAGAATAGCAGATTTCCCGCTCATATTCGGACCGGTGATCATCAGGATCTGTTGCTCTTCTGTGTTCAAAACCACATCATTAGGGATAAAAGGCTCACCGGGCGGTAGTTGTTTCTCAATCACCGGATGACGCCCGTCCCGGATCTCAATTTCCAGCCCTGTATGCATTTCAGGCGCTACATAGGCATTCTCTTCTGCTAGCTGGCCAAAGGCGCTTAGACAATCTAATTCCGCCAATAAACGCGCATTTTCCTGCACAGGCTGAATAAAATCGCGCATCCATAATATTAGTTGCTCAAATAAGTGGCGCTCCAATTCCAGGATGCGTTCTTCAGCCCCCAGGATCTTTGCCTCATATTCCTTTAATTCCTCTGTGATATACCGCTCCGCATTAACAAGTGTCTGCTTGCGTATCCATGATTCCGGCACTTTGTCTTTATGTGCGTTGCGAACTTCCAGGTAGTAACCAAAAACGTTGTTTGAAGCAATTTTTAAGGTACTGATACCTGTATTTTCAATCTCGCGCTGCACCATGGCATCTAAATACTCTTTCCCCGAATAAGCCAGTTTTCGGAGATCGTCCAGCTCTTCTGAATAGCCCTCGGCAATGACGGCTCCCTTACCTACCTGGGCTGCGGCATTATCGTCAAGAACGGTTTGAATGCGTTCAATTAACTTTTCACAGCTGTTCAAATTACCTGCAAGAAAATTGAGCGCTTTTGATTTTTTCTGTTTGCACAGTTCTTGAATAGGGGCAATGTGTGCAAGGGCGACCCCAAAATGTACTGCTTCCCTGGGCGTAACCTTCCCGGTGGCAATTTTGGAAAGTATCCGTTCCAGATCGCCTATTTTTTTCAGGGAGGAACGCAGAGACTGCCTTGATTCCTGTTCGTCTAGCCAATACCCAACAATCTCATGTCTATTAGCCAGGGTGCTGAGATCTAACAGAGGCAACGCCAACCATCGCCTCAGCAAGCGACCGCCCATTGGGGTGACAGTCCTGTCAATGATTTCATAAAGGGACACGCCTTGTGGATGTGTCGGCCTGAACAATTCGAGGTTTCGAACGGTAAAATGATCGAGCCAGACAGACTCTGAAGAAGAGATCCGCTGTATCCTGGAAATATGCTTTATCTGAGTGTGTTGCGTTTCGGAAATATAATGCATTACCGCCCCGGCAGCAATGATGCCCATCGGTAAATGTTCTATGCCAAACCCTTTTAGGGACGCAGTGCCAAAATGCCTGGACAGTAGTTCTTGTGTATAATCTTCCTGAAAGATCCATTCATCCAGGACAAATAAGTGTCCGTTATTGATCCAGGCTTCAAGCTCCTGCTTTTGCGATTTGGGTAGAAGAATTTCGCTGGGTTGAAAATTTTCAAGCAGGCGTTCCACCTGTGCCATAGTCCCCTCGCTAACTAAAAATTCTCCGGTAGAAATGTCGAGGAAACTCACCCCGAATCCATTCCTGCCCGGATAAACAGCTGCGAGAAAATTATTTTCTTTTGCCTGCAGCAAGTCATCACTCAAGGCGACGCCCGGTGTTACTAGTTCTGTGACGCCGCGTTTGACGATCGTTTTAGTCTGCTTGGGATCTTCTAACTGATCGCAAATAGCCACTCTGTAGCCGGCTTTTACAAGTTTTGGTAAATAGGTGTGAAGTGCGTGGTGCGGAAAACCGGCCAGGGCCGTTTTGTCTCCGCCATTATTGCGCTGGGTAAGCACAATTCCTAAAGCCTCTGCCGCTTTTTTGGCATCCTCGCCAAATGTTTCATAGAAATCGCCCACCCTAAAAAGCAATAAGGCATCCGGATGCTTGCTTTTGATGCTGTTATACTGCTGCATCAAGGGCGTTACTTTTCTGGTTTTTTTGGCTTCTTTCATCTACTTTTTCCGCTAAGGATCTAAAGTATTAATTTCGTTCAGGATTCTAAACCAATGTTGATATTTGGGAATAACTTTTCCAGCAAAAACGAATTGAATATTAGGCTTATATGAAGTACCGCAAACTGGCCAATGAAGAATTAGACCGATTGGATATTGAAGGGTTCAAAACCTCTGAAAAATTTCCAGTGGTACTCGTGCTTGATAATGTGCGGAGTTTGAACAATATTGGATCCATATTCCGCACTGCAGACGCCTTTCGGATCGAAAAGATATATCTATGCGGGATCACAGCGAAACCCCCACATCGCGATATTCAGAAAACGGCATTAGGTGCGACGGAAAGTGTGGAATGGGCATATGAAGAAAATGTATTTGAGTTGTTGCAAAAGTTAAAAACCGAATATAAAATACTTGCTGTTGAGCAAACGGAGAACGCTGTTCTTTTGTCTGATTTCTCCCCCATCAAGAACACGAAATACGCATTAGTTTTTGGGAATGAAGTAAAAGGCATTCAACAGCCAGCCATTGATCTTTGTGATAATGTCCTGGAAATCCCTCAAATGGGCACAAAACACTCCTTTAATATTTCAGTAAGTGTAGGGATACTACTCTGGGATCTCTTTACAAAAACACGCAGCTAAATACCTGAAAATGAAGACCCTTGACAAGAATGCCAAGGGTCTTACTATAGTGTTTGAGTTAGTTAGTTACTCCTTAAGTGGGTGCAATAAAGTGATTCCAACCTAACTACGCAAGTTATTTTTATTAAAAGTGAGGGGCTATAGATAGAATCAATGGTGTAGGGATAGTCCTACAATTATTATTTACTGGAGCCAATACCGCTCTATTTCTTCTAATATTTTTTGATAATCTCCTTCGTGATCCACGAAATCCATCTCGCTGATATCCAGGACTGCCGTTTTTTGTTCTTGTAAACTCTTTATAAATTCCAGATACCCTTTGTTAATATGCTCAAGGTAATGGGGTTCTATCTCCTGCTCGTAGCTCCTGCCTCTTTTACGAATATTCTCTAATAATCGTTCCGTACTCTGATAGAGATAAACATACAGATCTGGCTTTTTGACATTCGTATACATAGAAGTAAAGATCTTTCTATACAGCTTGAATTCATCTTTTTGGAGCGTTACCTGTGCAAAGATGAGTGACTTATAAATATCATAATCGCTCACCATAAAATTCTTAAACAGATCAAATTGTGATGTATCATCTTTGAATTGCTGATATCTGTCGGCCAAAAATGACATTTCCAGGGGAAAAGCATACCTGTTTTGATCCTTGTAGAATTTGGGGAGAAAGGGATTGTCAGCAAAACGTTCCAGGACGATCTTGGCATTAAAATCTGTAGCGATCCTTTTGGCAAGAGACGTTTTTCCTGCGCCGATATTACCCTCAATAGCCAGAAAATTAACAGCTGAGAAAAAAGATTCGCGATTGGCAGGCAAGGGGGGATGTACTTTTAAAATTGCAGACCTATCCGGACATTCCTGTAATAAATTACGAGTGTCCTTTCCCAGAATGGGATGATAAAATTGAGGGGCAATATCTGCCAGGGGTTTTAGGACGAATAAGCGGTTTTGAATTTCAGGATGTGGAATGGTGACATGATCTGTTTGGACCACCTGGTCGCCGTAATACAAAATATCAAGATCTATTATACGCGGTTCATAGCCCGATTCCAAATGGCGAACACGCCCCATCTTTTCTTCGATATGTATTAGCGTTTCCATCAATTTTTCCGGAGATAACGAGGTCTTAACTCCAAGGCAGAGATTTAAAAAATCTTCCCCGTCAAAACCCATGGCGGCCGACTCATAAACCGATGAAATAGCCTGAATATCACCTACTTGGGTGCCTACTGCATAGATAGCCTTTTGCAATGCATGAAGCCTGTGGCCTTCATTGCTCCCAAAAGAAATATATGTAAGTGTAACATCTGGCATGATGAGCGGACAAATTACGTAAAAGAAAGCCACATTGGTTATCTTTGCTAACTATTTAAATCTAGCATCATATGAAATTTTTACGGAACCTTCTGGCCGCTGTTTTAGGCTCTTTAATTGCTTTTGGGATCGTCTTTTTTATGTTCCTGATCTTTGCCAGCCTGGCAAGCACCGAAGAAGGCGTATCAGTTAAGGATAATTCCGTTTTGGAGCTTAAAATTCCCTATCCTATTCAGGACTATACCGGTAAATCCGATGATGATCCATTCAACTTATTTTATGATCCCGTCATAGGACTTGATGATATCATTCACGCAATAACTATTGCCGCTGAAGACGACGATATTAAGGGAATAAGTCTCAACAATAATTTCCTTATGGCTGGGATCTCACAGACACAGGCGATCAGGAAAGCTCTTGAAGACTTTAAATCTACAGGTAAATTCGTCTATGCTTATGGAGATTTTTACATGCAGAAAGATTACTACCTGGCCAGCGTTGCCGATAGCATTTATATGAATCCCCTCGGTGGATTGGATTTTAAAGGACTTGCTGCCGAAGTACTTTTTTTTAAAGATCTCCAGGATAAAAGCGGGATCAAAATGGAAGTGGTACGGCACGGGAAGTATAAAAGCGCAGTGGAACCATTTCTGGATGATGAAATGAGTCCGGAAAACCGGGAACAGATCGCTGCCTTACTCGAGTCTGTATGGGGATCCATGCTGACCGATATTGCAGAAGGCAGAGATCTGTCTACTGAAACCCTTAATACTATTGCAGACACCCTGGGAGCCCGACTCCCGGAATATGCTCATGCGTCAGGACTGGTTGATGGCGTAATTTATTCCGATGAATACGAAAGTCGACTCAAATTAGCTACCGGAACCGACGCAGATGATAAGCAACCACAGATCAATGTTCGGGATTATATGAAGCGTTCTTCTAAACGAAAAACCTATAGCGGGAAGGATAAAATAGCTGTGATCTATGCCCAGGGTGATATTATGTACGGAGAAGGAGGTCCCAATATTATAGGCCAGGGACTGATCACCAAAGCCTTGCGCAAGGCCAGGGATAATAGCCAGGTCAAAGCTGTCGTACTACGTGTAAACTCTCCTGGAGGATCGGCCATTACTTCCGATATTATTTGGCGAGAAGTAGAATTGACAAAAGAGAAAATACCGGTTGTGGTATCCATGGGCAATGTTGCCGCATCAGGTGGTTATTATATTGCTGTTGGGGCCGACAAAATATTTGCAGAACCCACCACGATTACGGGATCCATAGGAGTTTTTGGTACGATCCCAAACATCAGTGAATTTGCCGAAAAAATCGGGATCAATGCAGAGCAGGTAGGAACAAATCTGAACTCCGTGGATTACTCCTTGTTTGAACCCATGAGCCCGCAATTCCGTGGTTATGTTAAGGAAGGAATTGAAGAAGTGTATACTACGTTTTTACGCCGCGTGTCAGATGGGCGAAATATCAGTATGGCACAGGCCGATAGTCTTGCGCAGGGCCGGGTGTGGAGTGGTGTAGAAGCCAAAGAGTTAGGCTTGATCGACGAACTTGGCGGTTTGGATGATGCTATCCTTGCAGCAGCTGAACTGGCGGAGATCGAAGATTTCGGAATTCGAAAATACCCTCGATTTAAATCGGGCTTTCAACGCTTTATGGATGAAATGGCCAGCGCGAAATCCGAGTCAATTGAATCACAGCTGAAAAATGAAATGAGCCAGGAATTGTACAGCGTATTTACGGAACTTAAAACGGTGGTTCAGCAGCGGGGAATTCAGGCCAGACTCCCATATACCATTCGCATCCGATAAGACATGATGAGCCCTGCTGATAAGAAATTGGCCTACAAGATATATCTATATCTCGGGGCTTTGTTTATCACTTCCCTGGTAGTATCTAACCTGATATTCCAGAAATTTTTTTCATGGTATCCTTTTGGAGATGTTGAAATATTCGGCGCACCTTTATTCGAAATATCTGTTGGGGTTTTACCTTATCCGATTACCTTTCTGATCACAGATCTCATATCGGAGATCTTTGGACAAAAGAAGGCAAATCAAGTAGTTACAGCGGGTATTTTCGCTTCTTTTTTCTCTATGGGAATCATCCTGGTTGCCAATTTGGCTCCGGCTATTCCGGAATCCCCGGTTGGTGATGCCGTTTTCAGCAGTGTCTTTGCCTTGTCCCCACTGGCTGTTTTAGCTTCTATGATTGCCTATTTGTGTGCACAGTATGTAGATATAGCGATCTACCACTTTTGGAAACGGGTGACAAAGGGACGTATGCTGTGGTTGCGGAATAACTTTTCAACCTTCTCCTCCCAGTTTATTGACACCTTTACAGTTGTGGGCCTCCTATGTGTATTTGGGGTGATCCCCTGGAGCTTGTTCTCAGGATTGGTGATCAGCGGTGTCGTATTTAAAATTTTTATCGCATTTCTGGACACCCCGCTGCTCTATCTTTTCGTATATATTCTGAGAAAGCGTTTTGGTCTCGAGGTTGGGGATGAAATTGCGCTGGATTCGTAAAATAATTCTCACGTTTTAGAGTTCTTACTCCATAGCGTAACACGGTATGAAAAAGAAATGGTTAAAAATAGCCGCAGCCACCTTTGGCCTTTTTATAGTGCTATTACTTCTGATCCCGATTTTCTTCCAATCAAAATTGGAATCCCTGCTTGTCCGCAAGGCAAATGAATCTATTCACGGAACGCTTTCCATAGAAAGAGCCCAATTGAGCTTGTTTCGGAATTTCCCCAAAGCCACGATTTCAATTGAAGACCTTATGATCATCAATGCCATTCCTTTTGAAGGGGATACATTAGTGAGGGCTGAGTACGTTTCTCTAAGCATGCCTTTAACGGAGTTATTTGGAGAGGATGCTCCCGAAATCCATTCTTTTGTCATTGAAGGCGCACAATTGAATTTAAAGGAAAACACTGAGGATCAAACAAACTACGATATTTCAAAGTCTGAAGGCGCTTCAGATTCAGCAGGCTCGAATGATAGCGCAATACTTGCTATTCGCAGCTACCAAATATCGAATTCCAAACTGAATTACGAAGATCTTGATACCGGACTAAGTTTTACATTAGACAATATCGAACACGAGGGTAAAGGCACCTTCTCTTTGGAAGAATCCCTGCTAAACACACAAACAAGGACGGATATCAGCCTTCGAACAGCAGGCGTAACCTGGTTAAATAAGATCCCTGTTGATTTGAAAGCGGACGTTGGTATTGATCTTGAAAATAATACCTACTCCTTTAGCGATAATTCCGGCTTTTTGAGAGAACTGCCTGTAGAACTGAGTGGCTCGGTTCAAATATTGAAAGAGGCACAGAAATGGTCTTTACATCTAAAAACGCTGAATTCGGAATTCGGAAACTTTTTAGCACTCCTTCCGGAAGACTACAAGGGCTACACCGAAGGAATTACAACTCGTGGTACATTCGAATTAGAAGGTACACTCGAAGGTTTATGGGACGACACGCATATCCCTAAAATGGATTTTCATCTTGAGGCCAGAAACGGATTTTTGAAATACCCGGACCTCGCTAAAGCTTTAGAAAATATTCAATTTGAAATTGGATTAAAAAATACAAGCGGACTGCCTGAGGATACCTTTTTTGCGATAAACAATGCTAAATTTTCGGTGGGCTCCGATCAGGTTCTCTTTAGTTCTGTTGTATCTCAGCTAACCGGGAATATGCATGTCAATGGTTCTTTAAAAGCCAATGTTGACTTGCAAAATCTTAAAGAAGCCTATCCCATAGAAAGCCTTACGGCAGTTGATGGAAAAGTGCAGGCTGATATTAGCTCGAGTTTTTCAATGGACGATATTGAGAAAGGCGCATATGAGAATACCAGATCAAGTGGCAAAGTAGTCGTTAATGGATTGCGTTATAAGCAGGACAAGGCCCCGGATACCTTTATAGAAAATGCTGCATTTACCTTTACACCTGAAGCTGTTGTTGTTGAAAAGATGAAAGGAACTACTGGTAATTCTGATTTTTCCATGACGGGTGTAGTATCCAATCTGCTGGGTTATACCTTGAGGGAAGAGCCGCTGCGAGGGAACTTTATCTTGAATTCAAATCGCTTAGATCTGAATGATTTTATGGGGGAAGATCAGCAAGAAAAAGAAAACACTTCAGGCGGGGAACAGTGGCAACTGCCGGATTTCTTAAATGCGCTTTTTACAGCAAAGGTTGCTGAGTTGGTCTATGATGATATTGTATTAAGTGATATTTCAGGGGATTTACGTATTCAAGATGGTGGCGCTAAATTTTCAGATGTGTCATCTAAATTCCTAGGTGGAAATCTCGTAGCTGAGGGTGAGCTTTTAACTAAAGAAAGCCCCGTTTTTGACATACAACTTGGGTTGCAGGGTAATAACATATCAGAGCTGTTGAACGCTACAACTTTTTTTGAAAAACTAGCACCGATTGCCAAGGGTCTGCAAGGAACAATGGATTCAAAATTCAGGATGCAGGGAAGTTTTGCTGAGGGATTTGAGCTTGATCTTGCAAGTTTATCCGGACAGGCACAAACAGAAATAAAAGCCCTGAACAAAATTTTAGGGGAGCAATCTGTTATTCGCGGCCTGAGGCAAAAGCTCGATTTTCTTAATTCGGAATCCCTTGATCTAAAAGGCCTGAAAACTGTTTTGAAATTCCAGGATGGCAACATAGTAGTAAGCCCTTTTAATTTTAAATACCAAGACATTCAAATAGGGGTGAAAGGCAGCCATACATTCACTGGAGAAATGAATTATGAGATGCAAATGGAGGTTCCGGCCTCCTATCTGGGGAGTGAAGTTAACAGGCTCATAGATACACTTGACGATCCGGAATTAAAGGACATACCTGTTCCGGTAAATGTCTCTATCGGTGGCTCTTATGCATCACCGGAGATTAATACCGACCTTAAGGCAAGTGTTACTCTGCTGACCGGAAGGTTAATTGAGATCCAAAAAGCGCGATTAAAAGAAGAAGGAACAGAAAAAGTAAAAGATCTTTTGGGAGGCATTTTTAACAAAGGTCAAAAGGATTCCACAAAGAAGGATACTGTTTCTCAATCGCCGGTAGAGGGAATTCTTGGAGGTATTTTGAACAAGGGATCAAAGAAATCCGACACGACTATTACGGTTGAAGATTCTTCCGCCCAAAAACCCCCATCAATAGAAAAGACGGCAACAGACATCATAGGCGGTCTCTTTAAAAAGAAAAAACAGGATACAACTGCCAGGGATACAGTTAACCAATAGTTAGTTCTACAACTGTTCCTTCATTTCCGCGAATATTAAATACTGTACTATCATCAAAAATGAAGTACTGACCTTTGATTCCTTTAAGGATGCCTTTGAACAAAGGTGTTTTTGCAAGGTTTAGACTTTTCACTTTCTCCGGATACTGTAGTACCGGGAATTCAATGGGAATTTCATCACCATTTTCTACAAAGAATGCCGCTGCTTCTTCGGGAATATAAGTTCTCAGTTTATTGCGCCATTCTTTCAGATCTTCATCTTTAACCTGATTTGTCAGCATTTTTCGCCAATTAGTTTTGTCACTTAAATGGTCTTTTAACGCTACTTCCGTGATCCCGGCCAGATATCTGTTAGGGGTTTCAACTATGGTTATCGCTTCATGAGCGCCCTGATCGATCCAGCGTGTAGGTATTTGTGTTTTACGAGTGACCCCAACTTTAATATTGCTGGAATTGGCCAGGTAGACAATATGGGGTTGTAACTGCACTTTTTTCTCATAGGCCAGATCACGATCTTCCTGGTCTAAATGGGCTTTGCTTAATTCAGGCCGCATGATCCAATCTCCCGCTGCAGGAATGTCAAAAAAACACTGCCGGCAAAACCCCTGCCTGTAAATAGGCCTTTCTTCTCCGCAATTCAGGCATTGATACCTGATGAATTTAATCTCCAGGGGCCGGTCCAGTAACTGATTGACGTTGAGAAAATCGTCATCAAATAATAGGTAATACTGTATTGGAGCTCCATATTCTGTGGGCATTTTCCGTAAGACACCTCGATATTTCACAGCGTGTATTTCATCGGTATTTGTTTGATAATACCACGTTATAAGTTAAATTTAGAGTCGCTATAAAGATATCCAAAATGCCAATACCATTATTTAATTCTATAGCATCCTGGCTTTTGAAAAAGCGATTTCATCAGATCGAGCTTTTCATCAAATACCCCAGTGAAGTGCAGCAAGAGGTATTGCAGCAATTATTGGAAATGGCACGGGAGACAGAAATAGGCAAGCAATATGAATTTGACACGATTAATTCGTACAAAACTTTTGCTGAACGAATTCCTATTACCTCATATGAGGAAATTGAGCCAAAAATTGAACGAACCCGTAGAGGGGAACAGAATATATTTTGGCCCACTTCCATAAAGTGGTTTGCCAAAAGTAGTGGTACTACGAATGCCAAAAGCAAGTTTATTCCGGTAAGCACGGAAGCATTGGAAGATTGCCATTACAAATCTAACAAAGATCTTTTGTGCTTATATCTAAATAATAATGAGAATTCACAGCTCTTCAACGGTAAGAGTCTTCGGCTTGGCGGAAGCAAAGAAGTAAACAAAGATAATGGCACCTTTTTTGGCGACTTGTCTGCCATATTAATAGATAATTTGCCCTTCTGGGCTGAATTTAGTAGTACTCCCAGTAATAGAATATCTCTGATGGACGAGTGGGAGAGTAAGCTCTCCGCTATTATTGACGAAAGCATAGAACAGAATGTAACCAGTTTAGTAGGTGTGCCGAGTTGGATGCTGGTTCTGTTGCATAAAGTTCTTGAGGATACAGGCAAAGATCACCTCTTTCAGATTTGGAATAACTTAGAAGTTTATTTTCATGGAGGGGTAAGTTTCCATCCTTATAGGGATCAGTACCAGGCGCTATTACCGAGAAAGAACTTCAAATATTATGAGATATTTAATGCATCTGAAGGTTCCTTTGCTATTCAAGACAGGAACCATGCAGACGACTTACTTCTAATGCTGGATTATGGGATCTTCTATGAATTCATTCCTATGAATACCTACGGAGAAGAAAGCCCCAAAGCAATTCCATTGTGGGAAGTTGAAACAGGCGTAAACTATGCCATGGTTATTACCACAAATGCGGGCTTATGGCGCTATAAGATTGGAGATACCGTCCGTTTTACGTCCACTGATCCATATCGCATAAAAGTTACAGGCAGGACTAAGCACCACATTAATGTTTTTGGGGAAGAATTGATCATAGAGAATGCAGAGCGGGCCCTCGAAAAATCTTGTCAGCTTACAGGCGCGGCTGTTAAGGATTTTACTGTCGCCCCTGTTTTTATGTCAGGAAAGGAAAAAGGCGCGCATGAATGGGTGATCGAATTCAAGAAAGCGCCTAACAGATTGGAGGATTTTACGCAATTGCTCGATAAAAATTTGAAATCACTTAACTCTGACTACGAGGCGAAACGATATAAGAATATGACGCTCAATATTCCCATTGTGCATGTCGCCCAGGAAGATCTTTTCTATAATTGGTTAAAATCTAAAAACAAGCTGGGAGGCCAGCATAAGATCCCGCGATTGTCTAATTCAAGGGACTATGTAGACGAACTTCTCCAAATGAATAAATAAGCCCAGGCCCTAATTTTTAACTGTTTACACAGAATTCTGCTACATAAATACATTCATTTGCAATCCAATTCAATAATACACTAAACTTGTTGGAGGCTTTGCTAATATATCCACTCGAAGCGCACAAAATAAAGATGAAGCAAGGGCCTAAATGGCCTATCTAATCGGATATATGGCCCAAATCAACCAAAAAATAGGGTTTTTACTCTTTTAATGACCAACTTAGAGCTCAATACGCACCAAATCTTAAAATTTTACCTATGGCTGAACGACTAGTTATATTATCTGATATGTGGGGGTCTAAAAAAGGCCTTTGGATTATGTCATACCTGGCATATCTGCAACCTTATTTCGACATTGATTTTTATGATTGCCGACAATTGGCAAATATTGATGTGCCAATAAATACACAGGGAAATGTGTACAAGGCTTTTAAAAATGGAGGAATGGACCTTGCGGTTCGCCATATACTAACAAAGGAAGATACACCTGCTCATTACCTAACCTTTTGTGCAGGGGGTACCATTGCTTGGGAAGCTGGTCTGAAAGGTATGCCTATAAAATCGTTGTATGCGATTTCACCAATAGATCTCACTGAGTTTTCAGAAAAACCTGATTGCCCTGTAACACTCATTTTTGGAGAAGATGATGAACATGTTCCCGATTTCCTATGGGCAGACAAGATGGGCTTGAAGATGGAGCACATTTCCAAATATGGTCATGGACTTTATTCAGATGAAAAGGTCATCGGTAAAGTATGTCAGGATATTTTGGAAAATTTTCTGAAAGAGAAATATCAGAGCTAGGACACTGCTTTCAATTTCTTAACGGTTTCATGAGACAGCTTTGCCTCAGCGTAAGGTTTTGTCACTTTGAATTCCTTTTCCCCTGTGGAAGGCATTTCAAACATGGCATCTGTAAAGACAGCTTCACACAAAGAGCGTAGACCCCTGGCACCCAATTTGTACTCTATTGCCTGTTCGACGATGTAATCAAGTGCCTGTTCCGTAATTTTGAAATGAATGTCGTCCATCGCAAATAATTTTTCATATTGCTTGATAATGGCATTTCTGGGTTCGGTCAAGATGGCTCTTAATGTTTTTTTGTCCAATGGATTCATATGGGTCAATACAGGCAAACGCCCGATGATCTCAGGTATGAGGCCGTAATCTTTGAGATCTTTTGGAATTATATATTGAAGCACGTTAGCGTCATCAATACTTTCTTCCTTCTTTGAGGCACTATAACCAATGGCCTGCATATTTAGACGTTTGGATATGATCCGTTCTATTCCGTCAAAAGCACCTCCAGCAATAAAAAGAATATTTTCAGTGTTGACTTCTATGAATTTTTGATCCGGATGCTTCCGACCTCCTTTTGGAGGGACATTCACAACCGTTCCTTCGAGCAATTTTAATAAGCCTTGCTGCACGCCTTCACCAGATACGTCTCGTGTGATGGATGGATTATCACTTTTACGTGCAATTTTATCTATTTCATCTATAAAAACAATGCCTCTTTCAGCCTTTTCCAGATTGTAATCGGCGGCTTGTAATAAACGTGTAAGGATACTTTCCACATCTTCACCTACATAACCAGCTTCTGTAAGGACAGTAGCATCTACAATAGCCAGGGGCACGTTTAACATACGCGCAATAGTTTTGGCCATAAGTGTCTTTCCGGTGCCTGTTTGTCCTACCATGATAATGTTGCTTTTTTGGATCTCAACATCGTCATCTTTAGACTTAGGTTGTAATAAGCGTTTGTAGTGATTATATACTGCAACGGACATCACTTTCTTTGTCCGCTCCTGACCTATAACAAATGTGTCCAGAAAACCTTTGATCTCTAATGGCTTTTTAAGTACAAGCTCTGAAGCGAGATCGTTGGTTTTGGACTGCTTGGATTCTTCAGCTACAATACCGTATGCCTGATCAATACAACGATCGCAGATATGGGCATCCAGCCCAGCGATGAGGAGATTGGTTTCAGGCTTCTTCCGGCCGCAAAATGAACATTCAAGATTTTCCTTCGCCATGACTATACTTCCTTACTTATTGTATAACGACCAAACTGGGGATTTGGTTTACCATTTCGATAAATGGTACAGATCGGTCAATATTAATCTTTGTCTCTTTCTAATATTTCATCAATCATGCCATACTCCAAGGCTTCTTTGGCCTTCATCCAGTAATCTCGATCACTGTCTTCATAGACCTTGTCGAATTTTTGACCTGAGTGATCCGAAATTATTTGATATAGCTCATCTTTGAGCTTCAATATTTCCTTCGCTGCGATCTCAATATCACTCGCCTGACCCTGAGTTCCAGACATGGGCTGGTGGATCATTACTCTTGAGTGCTTTAAACCGCTTCGTTTCCCCTTTTCACCAGCGCATAAAAGCACGGCAGCCATAGAAGCAGCCATTCCCGTACAAATAGTGGCGACATTCGGTTTTATGAATTGCATCGTATCATAGATGCCTAATCCGGCATACACACTGCCCCCCGGAGAATTGATATAGATCTGAATGTCTTTAGAGGAGTCTGCGCTTGCCAGGAATAACAGCTGTGCCTGCACAATATTGGCAACCTGATCACTAATCCCGGTACCCATAAAAATTATGCGATCCATCATCAAACGTGAGAAGACATCCATAGCAATAGCATTAAGCTGTCTTTCCTCGATAATATTAGGCGTCATCCCCACCGGGTACATGCTTTGAAGGATCTTATCGTAGTACAGGCTGTTAATACCCTGATCCTTGATAGCAAATTCTTTAAACTCTTTGGTATAATCCATGCATTTAGGAACGTATGTTCAACAAAAAAAAGGTGCCGAAAGCAACAATTCCGGCACCGTAAATATACATATTATATTGTCAAACTTAGCTGTAAACCTCTTTCACGAAATTTTCATAGCTGACCTCTTTTACTTTGAGATTAACCTTCTCCTTGTAGAGGTTTAATAGCTTCTGACTCATCAATTGCTCAGAAAGCCGCTTGACTTCATCCTGGTTACTCAAAACCCGGCCTGCAATATTTTCAAGATCTTCTTCTTTAGGATCGAGCTGGCCATACTGGGCCATTTGGCTTTTGATAAAACCTTTGGCAAATTCCTTTAATTCATCATATTGAAGTTCAATACCGTGATCCTTTATGAGTTTGCCTTCTATGAGTTGGTAGCGAAGTCCTTTTTCTGTGCGTTCAAATTCTTCCTGTGCTTCTGCATCGCTAAGTGGTTTTTCTCCGGTGGTTTTGATCCATTTTGTCAAAAACTCCTTAGGCAGTTCAAAGTTGATACTTTCAATTAAGCGTTCGGTTACATCATTCAAAAGTTTTTGATCTGACTGCTGCACGAATTGTTCTTCGGCTTCGGTCTTAATGCGATCTCTTAATTCTTTTTCAGAAGTAACGCCATCTTTCCCATAAAGTTTGTCAAAAAGATCCTGGTCTAGGGCAGCAGGCTGACGTTCATTTATTTCTTCGATCGTAAAACTTACATCGATATTAAGACCTTCTGCTTTTTCCCTGTCAATACCTAGAGACCCTGACAAAAGGAAGTCTTCTTTAAAAAGGCCTTTTGTCTTTAGGTTCACCACATCATTCACAGATTTTCCGAGTAACAACCCTTGCATCTTCTTGCTTTTGACCTTATCGATCTCGACAATTGCCTTGTTATCTATCTCTTCGTCTTCATTCCTAAAAGTGCCGCTAACTTCACTATTCTTCTCAACTGTAGCCTGAGAAACCAGTTTGCCGTATTGTTTTTGGATTCGATCTATCTGCTCATCCAACATCTTTTTATCAGCAGTGATCTTATAATGGGTAATTGCCTTTTTTAATTTGAGCGGCACTTCAAACGAAGGTGCGAGTCCCAGGTCGAATTCAAAAGCGAAATCATCGGCATCCCAATTGAAATTATCCTGTTGTCTGGGGAGCGGATTGCCCAGGACATCCAGTTTCTCCTCATTGAGGTATTTACCCAGATTATCCTGAAGTAGTTTATTCACTTCATCGACCAATACAGCTTTTCCGTATTGTTTCTCGATCAGGCCCATAGGAACCTGACCTTTGCGGAAACCGGGAATATTTGCCTGCCGCCTGTAATCCTTAAGGATCTTGTCGACTTTATCCTTATAATCGTCTTTAGAAACTGCTACCGTAATAACGGCATTCAGCTCATCGATTTGTTCTTTGGTGATGTTCATTACTATACAACATTTAGGGGACTAAAAATGGGTAGCAAAAGTAGTGGATTTTGCCTGTTCAACCAAGTTTATTCGCCTATAGTTAAACAGTCTTCTTTTTCTTGCGGTCTTCTTTTAAAAGCGAGTAGAAAATTGATTGCAGAAGGGATAATAACAGGCTGAATAGCAAAGCCCACCAAAAGCTACTTACATCAAATCCCGCAATCAAGTAATCAGCTAGCAGGATTATCAAAGCGTTAATTACCAATAAAAAGAGTCCAAATGTAATGAGTGTCACTGGTAGGGTCAGTATGATCAGGATCGGCTTGACCAGCAGGTTTAAAATACTTAAGACAACAGCAACGATGAGGGCTGTAACATAGGTATCTACCGATACACCTGGCAAAAGCTTAGCGAGCAGCACTACTGCCAAGGCACTTAATAACATGCGGAAGATCATTTTCATAGGAACAGTAATAAAAAAGCACCGGCATAGACCGGTGCTTCAAATGTATATTTTTTTTGGCTTAATTTATATACAAGCCTGTAAAATCTAATGGATTCACTCCTGGAAGATTAGAGCCGTACTTGGCATTGATAACATCTACAAATAAGTTAGCTACCAATGCACTTCCTCTTGGTGAAGGGTGAATTCCATCTAAAGAGAAACCTCCTCCTGTTCCAAAATCTCCTGTAACCACACTCCCATCTGATAGTGGCACCCCGGTTGCAATTACCGATGACACAAAGGCATTGGCATCTACAAAAGCAAGATCATATTGCGCTGCCAGGGCTTCTATTGTTTGATTATAGGCCGCTGTAGCAGTAAGTATAAGATCTTGTTCCTCTGGTGTTAGCACCCAATTATCCGTCAATGGCACCGAGACTCCATTTAACAAAGTGGGGTTTCCACCAACCTCTGTGCCAATAAAAGTAGATGCGGTAAGAACGATCAGATCTTCTGCCGTTGCCTGACGCATATTGGTCAATGCAGGGTTGAAACCAGTAAGGTCTGTTAGGTCTTCATCCAGGATCAAAAGGGCATTACCCTCGCCTGCTGAAAAAGAAACAGTACGCTGTGCCAATTCCTCAGCACTTATTAAACCCAGACCCTGTAGTTGTGCTAATCCACCATTATAGGCTGCGAATGCACCATTTAGCAAAGCCGCTGTCCCTTCATCCAGGGGTACTGGATTATGAGGGACGGTGGTGAAATAAGGAGTAGAAGTTACATCGGGAATATTTGCAATAATACCATCGGCACCTCCAGCTGTCAATGTAGCCAAAATTGCATCAATCGAACCTGCGACAATATTAGGGTCACTGATATCAGTTCCACCATATGTAGTAGCATCAAGATTTCCTGTTTGATCTACGCCGGCTCCCCCTGATACTGCAAACCCAAGAACATCATTTAAACCTATCCAGACACTGAAAAAGCTTGGATTTTGAGCGGCAGCATCCCCGAGAACACTTGCCGTTGGTGAACTCGCAAAACGGGCATAGTAGGGATTAGCCAAACCTAGGGCAACACCAGCTACATTCCCATATTCCGGGGCAAGTAAATGATAACTTTTGGCACCGGGTACGCCCATATTATTAAACGGACCGCTGAGCACACTACTGATTTCTGTAGCACCCTGTCCTTCAACGGGAACAGGTGCAGGAGAACCGCTGGAAAAATCAAGTATGAGTCGATTGCCGAATCCCGGAATTGGCTGTCCACCTAAAGTAAGACCGCCTAAATTGTCTGCCATTAAGGGGGTAGAAAAATTACCACCACCTGTCAATGCAAAGTTAGAGGCCAACATATTGGGAAAAGATGCCGTCTGACCGTCAATAAAGAGGGCAGCATCTGAAAATCCAGCCGTCAAAGAATTCCCAACTGAAACATAGTTCGAGAAATCGGCGGATCCGCTGGTATAAGTGATCGGATCCGGATCGGGGGTATTGTCCGGCATCACAGCCGTATCGTCGTCAAAACACGAAACAAATAAAAGCCCTGAAAGAAAGAGCAACGCATATAACTTCTTCATATACTGAATTTTGAGTTAGTTAAGACAGGCGTCCGGAGATGCCTAGCTCCCAAATTTAGCCAAAATAATGAAACACCCAACTGATGTATTCAAATAATGATGCATGCATAATATCAAGGGTTTAGCCTTGATTTATAAAAGGAAGTACTGCATGCTGGAAGCCCTCAGGGTTCTCGGCATGAAGCCAGTGACCTGAAGAAGCAACTGTCTCTATTCTAGCCGATGGAAAATGTACTTGAATAATAGCATGGTCGGCCAGGGTTACATATTCTGAATATTCGCCTTTGAGAAACAGGGTAGGGCCTGTAAACTGTTCTGTTCCCGACAATGGCTCACCTATCATGTCCAGGGAATTACTCAACGCCTCTAAATTGAAGCGAAACGCAAGCCTTTCAGGGGTCTTCCAATACAGGTTTTTTAAGAGGAATTGCCGTAATCCCAGGATATCAAAATGCGCGGCCAGTGCCTGATCTGCCTCGGTGCGGGATTTTAAATTTTCTGGAGATATTGCCTGAAGACCGTCAATTATATGTTGATGATGCGGGGGGTAATACCTCGGAGCAATATCGGCAACGATCAGTTTTTCGCATCGATCGGGCTTAGAACAAGCAAAATGCATGGCGGTTTTACCACCCATAGAATGCCCCAGTACTATTGTTTTTTCGATCTCGTGATGATCCATATAGTTTAGCAAATCGTCCGTCAGAAGATCATAGCTGAATTCATCATCCCAAAAACTCTGACCGTGATTTCTCAGATCGACCCTGTGGGTCCGATATCCGGCCTGGGCAAATTTTTTCGCGTGACTTTTCCAATTATCGCCCATCCCTAAAAATCCGTGCAGTATGATCAGATCAGGTCCTTCGCCTTGAATAACTGAATGAAGGATTCTCATGATCTGAGTCTGTGTCTATACATTCTAACGACATTCTCTAGCCCCATATAAATAGACTCACAAATAAGAGCATGGCCAATGGACACCTCTAATAAGTGGGGGATGTTTTCTTTAAAAAAACGAATGTTATCCAGGCTAAGATCATGTCCGGCATTGATGCCCAGTCCGCATTCATGGGCAATACGTGCGGCTTCCTTAAAAGGGTCAATACTCTTCATATCTCCCTGAGAATAAGCATGTGCAAAACTTTCTGTGTACAATTCAATGCGATCTGTGCCAGTAGCTTTCGCTCCTTCTACCATAGCGGGATCCGGATCTACAAAGATCGATGTCCGAATGCCTGCTTCCTGAAAATTGCTAATAACATCTTTTAGATACTCTTTATGGTTAAGTGTATCCCAGCCGGCATTAGAAGTAATCGCATCTTCCGCATCCGGAACGAGGGTGACCTGCGTTGGTTGTATGCCAAGCACGAGATCAACAAATGCCGGGATAGGATTCCCTTCAATATTATATTCAGTCGTGACAATATTAGCAAGGTCCCTGGCATCCTGGTATTTTATATGTCTTTCATCTGGCCTGGGATGCACAGTAATGCCATCTGCTCCAAAAGATTCAATATCCCTGGCAGCTTGAAGTATATCAGGTATCGTTCCGCCTCTGGCATTTCGCAGTGTGGCCAACTTATTAATGTTAACACTTAGTTTTGTCATGTTGTTTTGGTGTATGACGAGCGCACAAAATTAC
>JAOTYW010000020.1 GCA_029861705.1 Flavobacteriaceae bacterium | reverse complement strand
TAAACAATTGAAAAACAAGCCGTACGGCCTCTGTGGCAACCAAAATTAAGATTTTTACAGGCCCACCGGTAGAATTACAATATAGTTGGACAACCTGTCATGAAAATGACGAAGTATTTGTTAGATTGTAGGTTTCGGGGGAACTACCTAGGTCAACAATTCCAATAATGTAATTAGTATTATGATGTATCGGGGGGCCGTACGACTTGTTTTATTTTCTCCTCTTTAAATTGACCATTAGGTCAATTTTTTTTTGCCTGCTCCTGCGCAATCCATTGCAATTCCTTAATAAAATTTTGCCTACATCAAGAGTATCCACTTATACAGAATTTGATGCTAGTCATACAATCTCTGTTGTATTAATTAAGGTATAAGTGTACTCTTGTATTGAGATCGATCTATAGTGTAAGAACATAGATCATGGTTCCTTCCCCTTTTATTACATATTAACTTAAAAGGACACAAAATGAAAACTACCTGGATTTGTTATGGCTTGGTCATCAACAGCCTTCTCTTATTTATCGGATTGCTTAGAGACTCAAACGAATTGCTCTACCCTTCTATATTTTTCGCCATTGAGATCATTCTGATCGCTTTTCTCTTTAGGAATCTCTTTATTGAACGGGAAACTGAAGTATGGGAATAGTTATGTATTAACATCATATTAATTACACTGTAAATTCAAGAGGTATGAAAACAAACAAAAATATATTGGCCATTTGCTTGATATGTTTAATGCAATTAGCCTCAGCCCAACCCACGCCAGAACAGCAGAAACAGGCAGAAGAGGCCCAAAAAAAGGCTATGGAAATGATGAAGGACAATCCTCAATTTAAGGAAGCCCTAAAAATGATGGAAGGAGCTGAAGAGGAGATGAAACAAGAGCGCATGCAAAAACAAGCAGAAGAAGAGAAACGTCAAAAAGACGCAGCCAATGATCACTTAAAAGAATTTTACTGGCGCAACAAAGTGGCCAGTGATACCCAAGGAAAATTTTCGGATTGGTCCTGGGGTGAAGTGGAGATTGGCTATCAAGATGGGAAAGGGAAGATGCAGGCAGATGGAACGTATCCCTATGAGAATTATGTTATTGTTGGAGGTATTGACGCGAATGGACAGGTACAATTGAATCTGCCTTCAAATGTTGTTGCCGACCGAACTATAAGTACAGGCTTTTTTCCACAAATGCACGAAGTATTGAATGATGATGTCAATTACTCGAATCCTGAAGCACCCTTCTTATGGTCAGGATACAGTTTAGATATCCTTAAGGGCGGGAAAAAAATTGGCCATCTTTACTCGGGCAACTCCGAACGTACAACACATAACCTGGCTTCCCCGGCGAACATGAAATATGGAGATGAAGGTTACTTGTTGTACTGGGCATATGCTGCAGAGGCTTGTAAAGCCACGTATTCCAAAGACGATCATGCAGTGCGCATCTTGGAGGGAGAGATTGAAAAAACAGTGGAGCAATATACCCGGGTCGACTTAAACTTTAAACCCGGATGGAATTTAGTCAAGATCGAAGTAAACGGAAACCATAGCATCGGAAACAGGACGCGTTGGAAATGGAAGACCTATACAACTGTTAGCGAAATGCCGGGTGATGCCAAATACTATTTTAAATATGACTAAACGTCTTTCAATAAAGTGCAGGAAGATAAAATCGCAGAAACTATCAGAAAAATCTATTTAGAATTTCAAAAATTCTGGCACTTAATAAGTTAGCCGTTTTTTAGTCACAGCAAAAGAATAAATAGACCAAAAGGTATTTTAAAATTACTTTTTGGTCTATTTTTTAATGCGAATTTTTTTGGTGTAGTTATCCTATGCATTCCATTTCTGAAATGCCTAATAAAATTACAAGCTGAGCTTGGATTTCAACATTTAGTGTTAAAAACTTTGGAGTGAATCCCTGCAAAACGCCTTCAGAGTTTTAGCCCTTTTTTGAATCTTTGTTAACCCAGCTCGACCTACTTTCCACGTACATAACTAACTCAATAAACTAAAGAAATATGTCTAAATTACAGGAACCCATATTGGACGAAAATAAAGATCGATTTGTAATCTTCCCGATCGAACACCATGACCTATGGGAATGGTACAAAAAATGTGAAGCCTGTTTTTGGACTGCCGAAGAAATAGATCTGCATCAGGATCTAGCCGATTGGAACAATAAACTAAATGATGATGAGCGTTATTTCATCAAACATATTCTTGCCTTCTTTGCTGCCTCCGATGGGATCGTAAATGAAAATCTGGCAGAGAATTTTGTAAATGAAGTACAATATTCTGAAGCCAAATTCTTCTATGGTTTCCAGATCATGATGGAGAATATACACTCTGAGACATACTCCTTATTGATCGACACCTATGTAAAAGATGAAAAAGAGAAGAACATTCTCTTTAATGCCATTGAAAACTTTGAAGCCATCAAGAAAAAAGCAGATTGGGCGATCAAGTGGATCGATTCGCCAAGTTTTGCCGAACGATTAATTGCCTTTGCCGCAGTTGAAGGGATCTTTTTCTCCGGAGCATTCTGTTCAATCTTCTGGCTAAAGAAAAGAGGCCTGATGCCTGGACTTACATTCTCTAATGAGTTGATCTCCAGAGACGAAGGCATGCATTGCGACTATGCCGTACACCTCCACAACAAACACCTTATCAACAAAGTACCAAAAGAACGCATCACAGAGATCATTGTAGATGCCCTTAATATAGAACGTGAATTTATCACGGAATCCCTTCCGGTTAGTCTGATCGGGATGAATGCCAAACTGATGACCCAATATCTCGAATTCGTTACAGATCGTTTATTGGTAGAATTGGAATGTGATAAAGTGTACAACGCTAAGAATCCGTTCGATTTTATGGATATGATCTCTTTGCAAGGAAAAACAAACTTCTTTGAGAAAAGAGTTTCTGAATATCAAAAAGCCGGTGTCCTGAATAAGGAGAAAGATGCTGATTCACAGAAGATCAGTTTCGATGCCGACTTTTAGAAAAGGCCAACACTCCTTAAAATAACAGCTAACACCTGGCATTAAAGCCGGTTGCGCAGCAATACGGCAAAATTGAAGTACTAATTTTAAAATTTAGAAGCCCTTATGTATGTAGTTAAAAGAGATGGGAAAAAAGAGCCGATGATGTTCGACAAGATCACGGCCCGAGTTCGCAAACTTTGTTATGGTCTTAATACCTTGGTTGACCCTGTAAAAGTGGCCATGCGCGTCATTGAAGGGTTGTACGATGGAGTGACCACCTCTGAATTAGATAATCTGGCAGCTGAGATTGCAGCAACCTTGACTACGGCGCATCCGGATTATGCAAAACTCGCAGCGCGTATTTCCGTTTCCAACCTACATAAGAATACAAAAAAGTCCTTCTCTGAAACAATGAAGGATCTGCATGAATACGTTAACCCGCGAACGGGCAAAAAAGCACCCCTGCTTTCCGATGAGGTATATAAGGTGATCTCAGAAAATGCTGAGATGCTGGATTCAACCATTATCTATAACCGGGATTTTGGCTACGACTACTTTGGCTTCAAAACATTAGAACGGTCTTACCTTTTAAAACTGAACGGTAAAATTGCTGAGCGGCCTCAGCATATGTTAATGCGGGTGTCTATTGGTATTCATCTTGATGATCTGGAAAGTGCCATTGAGACCTATGAGTTGATGTCTAAAAAATATTTCACTCATGCTACCCCAACCCTATTCAATTCAGGTACTCCCAAACCGCAAATGTCCTCTTGCTTTTTATTGGCGATGCGAGATGATAGCATTGAGGGGATCTATGACACACTGAAGCAAACGGCAAAGATCTCTCAATCTGCCGGAGGAATAGGTCTATCTATTCATAACATACGGGCAACAGGCTCCTATATCGCAGGGACAAATGGTACTTCTAACGGAATTGTGCCCATGTTGCGAGTTTTTAACGATACAGCGCGATACGTAGATCAGGGAGGGGGTAAACGAAAAGGGAGCTTTGCTATTTATGTAGAACCCTGGCATGCCGATATCTATGAATTCCTTGATTTGAAAAAGAACCACGGGAAGGAAGAAATGCGAGCACGCGATCTATTTTATGCCATGTGGATCCCCGATTTATTTATGAAACGCGTTGAAGCAGATGCTGAATGGACATTGATGTGTCCGAATGAGTGTCCTGGACTTTTCGAAACTCATAGCGAGGAGTTTGACGCCCTATATACCAAATATGAGAAAGAAGGTAAGGGTCGTAAAACGATAAATGCACGGGAATTGTGGGAGAAGATCCTAGAATCTCAGATCGAAACCGGTACTCCGTATATGTTGTACAAAGATGCGGCCAACCGGAAAAGCAATCAGCGGAATTTGGGTACTATCCGTTCGTCAAATCTCTGTACGGAGATCATGGAATATACTTCCAAAGATGAGGTAGCAGTTTGTAATCTGGCTTCTATTGCACTCCCGATGTTTATTAAGAATGAAGAATTTGACCATAGGGAATTGTTCAAAGTCACGAAACGGGTAACTAAAAATCTGAATCGTGTGATCGATCGAAACTACTATCCGATCAAAGAAGCAGAGAATTCCAATATGAGACATCGCCCAATTGGACTAGGAGTTCAGGGATTAGCCGATACATTTATTATGCTTCGACTTCCTTTTACGAGCGATGAGGCCAAAAAATTGAACCAGGAGATATTCGAAACGCTTTATTTTGCAGCTGTTACAGCTTCTATGGAAGCAGCTAAGGAAGAAGGCCCTTATTCTACTTTTAAAGGATCGCCAATGTCTCATGGAGAATTCCAGCATAACCTATGGGGAATTAAGGATGAAGAGCTTTCAGGCCGATGGGATTGGGGAAAATTACGTACCAATGTTAAGAAATTCGGTGTTCGAAATTCCCTGTTAGTAGCACCTATGCCAACGGCATCTACTTCGCAGATCTTGGGGAACAATGAGTGTTTTGAGCCTTATACGTCTAATATTTATACCCGTCGTGTACTTTCTGGTGAATTCATTGTAGTAAATAAGCATCTACTGGAAGATCTCGTCAATCTTGGACTATGGAATGAAGGCTTAAAGCAGGAATTAATGCGTGCCAATGGTTCTATTCAACATATTGATGTGATCCCGGATGATATTAAAGTATTATATCAAACCGTTTGGGAATTGAGCATGAAAGACATTATTGATATGTCAAGGCAGCGCGGCTATTTTATAGACCAAAGCCAGTCACTGAACTTGTTCATGGAAAATGCCAATTATGCCAAGTTAACCTCGATGCATTTTTATGCCTGGAAGAGTGGTTTGAAAACAGGCATGTATTATTTGCGTACCAAAGCAGCAGTAGACGCCATTAAGTTTACACTGGATAATACAAAGAAAAAGGAAGTGCCAATCAGTGTTGCTGCCGAAGCAGAAGTATCGGCTAGCAATCCTAAAACGGCCGATGCTATCAAGGTAAAAACTACACCTGTTAAGGTACAGGAGGTTGATGCAGAACCTATGTCACCCGAAGAAATGAAGACATTGATCGCACAGGCAAAAGATGGGCAAGCAGATGATGATTGCCTAATGTGCGGATCATAGTTTAGTAGTGTTTATTCTAACAGGGATACCTCGGAGAAAAGATCTCTACCCCACAGATAGCAGATCTCAACTTCCGGGGTATTTTATTAACTAAACTTTTCGGTAATAACAAAATGAATAGCCCAATGGCGATACCATAGGGCGGGGGAATAATAGGGGTTTCGTCTATTATTTTTTAAACATGGGCTTTAATACGCTGTATGAGAACAGGAAAGCCGCTAAGTAGATCAGTATAAATATTAAATAATAGTCCATCTGTAGAATTCAAGTTTTTGATCTACCTCTATATACGTAAGAAATCTGCTCTTGGTTTTCGGATATGGTAAAAAACCCTTAATTTTTTATGAACATTGGGCAAATACGCTATTTTAGTGTGTTATTGACAATCAGTTAATTAAAGTCATCCACCGCCTTGTAAGCTTCAATGACAGCGTATTCCCCATCCGCTTCAGCAATTGAATTCCCATGCTCCATCCCCAGAATTCCTTTAAAGCCGTTGTCATATATGAATTTGAAAACGTTTTTATAGTTTATTTCCCCAGTGGTGGGTTCTTTTCTGCCTGGATTATCGCCAATCTGAAAATAAGCGATCTCATCCCAACAAGTTGTAATATTCGGAATTAGATTTCCTTCCTGGATCTGTTGATGATAAATGTCGAAGAGGATCTTACAGGAAGGAGCATCCACTGACTTACAGATCTCATAGGCCTGGGGAGAAGTTGTCAGGAATAAACCCGGGTGATCTCGAAAATTTAGTGGTTCCAGAACCATGGTGAGTCCATGGGGTTCCAGGATCTCCGAGGCCTGCTTTAAACTTTCTATGACATTAGACATTTGGTAGCCCATGGGAAGTTTCAGGTCTAGATGACCCGGAACAACTGTCATCCATTTAGCATTGACACGTTTGGCTACTTCGACAGAACCTTTGATCTCGGTCAGAAATTCTTCTCTTTTCTCCAAATTACCAGAAGCGAGATTTGGCTCTGACCAATAAATGGTATGTGCAACAAAGACACCCATTTCCAATTGGCGATTGGCCATCGTATTAGCCATCTGCTTCTGCAGCTCTAGCGGTCTGGTCCGCATCTCATTATCCTCAAAAGCCTTAAAACCCTTATCGGCCATAAAGTTTAGTTGATCAATAGGGTCTTCTCCGGCCAAATGTCGAAACATGCCTAAATGAGGTGCATATTTTAAGTTAAAGGAATGGGTATAATCAATAGAAGATTGGGCATTACATATTGCTAGTGAACCCAAGCTCAGAGCTCCGGTTGCCATGCCCGAATTTTTTATAAAAAGTCTCCTGTTCATCTATTTGGCGACCAGATCTTCCCTTCGGATAATTCATTGACATCGCCACAAGCGACATATGTTCCAGGCACAGGTAAGTAGGGAAGTACACGCTCACCTATATATTCTGAAGTCTTATACCCCAAAATAGTTATTCCTCTTAGATTAGTGGCAAAGGCATATCTGGCCGCATCATTGCCCAAAGAACCCACTTTATCATCTTGCAAATTCACCATATAGTTTTCAATGAGGGTGTCGTACGCTTCTTTTTCCTCTGGGGTATATTTTAGTGCTTTGGCCAGAACAACTTCTAATTCCGCGTTAGTCAAATCATCGGGAATTTCTTTATCTGCTGATTCATAGGCAGTATCCATAAATACTTTTGTAACCATTTTCCAAAAAGATTGCTGCTCACTTGCCATCACTTCGGCTGCAAAACGATCAATAAATAAATGGACCTGCACATCTGAAGCTGATGGAGTGTCAGTCTCGGGGATAAGGATATCCACAAGTTGTGTGATGGCACGACCTTCCTCGAGAGAGAAAAAATCAGGAACCCAATCAAAGGAAGGTTCCCTTTTGCAGGATTGCATGATATTTAGCAGCGTAGGTGTTGCAACAGTATACCCTAAGGCAACTCCCATATTTTTAAGTGCTTTTCTTCTATCCATCAGAGTCGTCCTTTTTTAAGTTGTTCCGCCGCATGATTGGCTGCGCGCGCAGAGAATGCCATATAGGTCAGAGAAGGATTTACACAAGAGGAAGAGGTCATAAATGAACCATCTGTCACATATACGTTCTTAACAGTATGCACCTGATTATATCCATTTAGTACCGAAGTTTGTGGATTGCGACCCATTCGTGCAGTACCCATTTCGTGTATTCCTAAACCAAGTGCAATTGGATCATCATGAGGCACTACATCCCTTAATCCTGCTTTTGTGAGCATATCAACGCCCTGATCTTGTATATCCTTCCGCATATTCAATTCGTTCTCCCTCAACTCCGCATCAAAGGTCACGGTTGGCAAGCCCCATTTATCAAGTTTATCATAATCAAGGGTCATTCGGTTATCCTCGTAAGGCAACACTTCGCCAAAACCTCCCATTCCAAAGCTCCATCCACCAGGTTTAAGAATGGCTTCTTTTAAGACCTTGCCGTGAGAAAGCTCGGCGATTGTATCTTCCCAGTTTCCTCTTCTTGCCCCACCCTGGTAGCCATAACCGCGTTTAAATGCCGTGGTATTTGAACTGCCTCCCAAGTTCCTGAATCGGGGAAGATAGATGCCAACAGGCTTTCTTCCCTTATAGTATTTGTCTTCAAAACCATCAAACTTTCCACTGGCACCTACATCAAGATGATGGTCCATAATGTTACGTCCAAGTTGGTCCGAATCATTTCCCATACCGTCTGGAAACCGTTCCGATTTTGATTGCATCAATATGGAAGTAGACGCTATAGAAGACGCACATAAAAAGATGACCTTAGCTTTGAACTCATGGTTTTCCTTGGTAATTCTGTCGATCACTTTTACGCCTGTAGCCTTTTTTGTATCCGGATCATACATAACCTCAGTTACAATAGCGTCTGGTCTTAATGTTAGGTTGCCTGTTCGCTCTGCTGCAGGCAAGGTGGAAGAATTACTGCTGAAATATGCTCCAAACGGGCATCCCCTGACGCAGCGATCCCGATATTGGCATCGATTCCTTCCTTCAAATAATTTGGAACTGTTTAT
Organism: Flavobacteriaceae bacterium; assembly: GCA_029861705.1. GTDB lineage: Bacteria > Bacteroidota > Bacteroidia > Flavobacteriales > Flavobacteriaceae > HDS-28. Next base: position 12,143 of record JAOTYW010000020.1, on the reverse strand, counting down.
ATGTGCAACACGGCCAGGGGTCATAAAGCGGTCATCATAATGTTCAAGAAGTTGCTCACGAACATGATCCTCCACACAATTCAGTTCCATAGCGGGTTCAAATTTCCCGTCAGGAAGTTGCCGAAGCCCCAGATTTTCCCCGGTTACTCCTATATATGTTTCTACTTTATCGTACCATGGGGCTATATCCCGATAGCGCACCGGCCAGTCTACTGCAATTCCTTCATTTCTGTTGGCCGTGAAATCAATTTCGCTCCACCTATAACTGTGGCGTCCCCACGTAAGGGACCTGCCTCCAACATGGTATCCCCGCATCCAATCGAATCGCTTGATCTCATTATAAGGATGTTCAAGGTCATCGACAAACCAAAAATTGTGCTGCGCACGAACCGTGTAGCCGGTACGGGCTTGTTTTTCTTGTTTTGCAGCATCTTCCCTGGATAGCTCCCCATTGTTAGGAAAATCCCAGTCGTCCATAAGAGCAGTTGGATAATCTGTGATATGATTTACCATCCGGCCACGTTCCAACAAGAGGGTTTTTACCCCATTTTCGCATAGTTCTTTGGCTGCCCAACCACCACTAATACCACTACCTACAACGATGGCATCATAGGAGGCCTGTTCTTCATTATAATAAAATTTGCTCATGGAGATGCTCTCGAATTTTTAGAAGTACTAAATATAAAATTAATTTTCTACATTTAGTCGGAGGTAATCCCCGGAAAAAATTCTCCTGATCACCCACTGAATTTAAATCAAAACCAATGAAACGAAAAAGGTTAATTACTAAGAGTATTCTAGCAGGTATGGTTCTGGCTTTAGTAGGAATTTCTAGCTGTAAAGAAAAAAAAGAGAAGGTAAAAGCTGCTGAGGACGTAGTGGCAGAAGTGGAAGCTAGCGACCCTTTCTTTGAACTATCCCTGGCACAATGGTCTATGCACAGGATGATCAGGAACGATGGAACAGATCCATATTCATTTGCTGAAAAGGCAAAGGCCTGGGGTTTTACAGGCCTGGAATATGTGAGTCAGCTTTATGACAAAGAATTGGAAGCGGCTGATTACAGTGCAGAGGCAATGGCCAATTTTATTTCAAAATGTAATGAAGAAGCCGAAAAGCACGGGGTGAAGAATGTCTTGATCATGATTGACGGCGAAGGCGACTTGGCTGCTGATGACAAAGCAGAGCGTGATGTGGCCATTGAAAATCATAAGAAATGGGTAGATGCAGCGGCAGCTATGGGCTGTCACGCAGTGCGAGTAAATCTGTCGGGCAGTGATGATCCTGAAAAATGGATGAATAACAGTATTGATGGCCTAGGACGACTAGCTGCTTATGGGGCAGAAAAGAATATAGAGGTAATTGTAGAAAATCACGGGGGTCTCTCTTCTAATGCTTCTATGCTTACAGGGGTGATGCGATCTATTAATAAAACTAATTGCGGCACCTTACCTGATTTCGGAAATTTCTGCATCCGCAGAAATAATGCTTCCGATGGAGGAGGATGTGCTGAAGAATACGACAAATACCAGGGAGTCACAGAGTTAATGCCACATGCAAAAGCAGTGAGTGCAAAATCTCATGTATTTGATGCAGAAGGAAATGAGTCCAATATTGATTATGTACGTATGTTGCAAATTGTTAAAGATGCAGGCTATACCGGCTATATCGGGGTGGAATATGAAGGCTCAGAATTAAGTGAAGAAGAAGGCATTATTGCTACACGTGACCTGCTTATTAATGCGGCTAAAAAGCTCAATTAGATCATGAACGGGGTAACCATTCTTTTGAATGAACTGTTTGACTATAATTTCTTTTGCAATAAAACCATCATTGAATTTGCCAAAGAGAACGGATCGATTCCGGAAAGAAGTCAGAAGCTCTTCAACCATGTATTAAATGCACACCATATTTGGAATGCCAGAATAACTAAGTCGAAACCTGTATACGACGTATGGGAAGAACACAATATGAACAATTGGGCTGATATTCATTATGATAATCAGCGAAGTTCTTTTGAGATCATTACCAATACCGATGATTTTGAGTTGCGCTTAGATTATGAGAACATTGAAGGGCGCCTGTTTACTAATACCATTCAGGACATGCTCTTTCAAATTGTTAATCATTCAACACATCATCGAGCCCAAATGATGGCCAATTTCAGGGAGAACGGACTTGAACCTTTTGCCCTGGATTACATTTTTTACAAACGATAGCAAAACCAACATTTTTATGAAAACCGGAACCAGGGTTCAACTTTCCCTAATGATGTTCTTAGAATTCTTCATATGGGGCGGATGGTTTGTCACAATGGGTATCTACCTCCCGAATACGCTAAAATCTTCAGGGGCGGAAATAGCGATGGCCTATTCTACACAATCCTGGGGGGCAATTATCGCACCTTTTGTTATTGGTCTAATCGCCGATAGATATTTCAATGCAGAGCGTATCTTGGGAGTATTACACCTGGTGGGTGCTTTTATGATGTATCAATTGGCTAATGCAGATAATTTTGGCGCTTTCTTTCCCTATGTACTTGGATATATGATCCTCTACATGCCTACCTTGGCTCTGGTGAATTCGGTAGCCTTTAACCAGATGGACGACCCATCGAAACACTTTCCTAAAGTAAGGGTATTTGGCACCATTGGATGGATCGTTGCCGGACTGGTAATCAGCTATATTTTCCAATGGGATAACGAAGCGAATGTGGCTGGGGGAATGTTGAAAAACACCTTTTTAATGACGGCGGTGGCATCGGGTATTCTCGGAGTATTTAGTTTCACATTACCTAAGACGCCCCCTAAGTTAAAAGGGCAAAAGAATGTTTCTATATCTGATATTCTTGGCTTAGATGCTCTGAAGTTATTGAAAGACAGGAATTTCCTGATCTTTTTTATCGCTTCAATATTAATTTGTATCCCGCTGGCATTTTACTATCAGCACGCCGGTCAATATCTTGGCGAATTAGAGGTGACCAATGTTGCGGGCAAAATGACAATAGGCCAGGTTTCAGAAGTGGTCTTTATGCTTTTATTGCCCTGGTTCTTTATGCGATTTGGCTTTAAAAACACCTTGGTTCTTGGGATGCTTGCCTGGGGACTTCGTTATCTGTTATTTGCCTATGGCAATGCAGGAGAACTGGCGTTCATGTTATTAACGGGTATTGCCCTGCATGGGATCTGCTATGATTTCTTCTTTGTATCCGGACAAATTTATACGGATAGCAAGGCCGGTGATAAATACAAGAGTGCTGCTCAAGGCTTGATCACACTAGCCACCTATGGTTTGGGAATGTTGATCGGATTTTGGGTCGCCGGACAGATCACTGATATTTATGCCCTGACTGAAAATAGCCATGAATGGAAGAATATCTGGATCATCCCGGGTGTCTTTGCTCTTGCCGTGATGGCATTGTTTACATTGTTGTTCAAAAACGAAAAAATAGAGTATAAAAAGTAAGCAGCTATGCCAAAAAAAATAAGACTTGGACTTATTGGGGGTGGTGGGGATTCTCTGATAGGTATCCTACATCGTATCGCCTCTTTTATCAATGATAATTATCAAATAGTTGGGGGTGTATTTAGTATAGACTATGAGGGCAGTTTGGAGTTTGCAGATGAGATCGATGTACCCACTGACAGAGTCTATAAAGATTTCGACACCTTTATCGAAGAAGAGTTAAAATTACCTGAAGAGGAGCGTATCCAGGTATGCTCCATACTTACACCTAATTTTTTACACTATCCAATGGCCAGGAGACTGTTGGAAAATGGTTTTCATGTGATCTGTGAAAAACCAATGACGATGACCCTAGAAGAAGCCCATGAATTACAGGCAGTACACCGGGAATCGGGCAAAATATTTGCCCTGACACACACCTATACAGGCTACCCCATGGTTCGCCAAATGCGGGAGATGATAAAGGCCGGAGCTCTCGGGAAGATCCAAAAGGTAGATGCGCGTTATTACCAGGGGTGGATTAATCCTGTCATCCATGACCCGGAGCAGCGAGCTACGGTATGGAGACTTGATCCTGAGAAAGCAGGGATTAGCTGCTGTATGGGAGATATCGGCACCCATGCCTTCAATATGATCGAGTACACAACTGGCTTACAGGTGAAATCACTTTTAGCCGATTTCAATTATTTATATGAGGATAATGTGATGGATGTAGATGGTACGGTATTAGTTAGATTTGACGCCCATGTCAAAGGTGTGATACGAGCGAGCCAGGTAGCTACAGGAGAAGAAAATGGGCTGGCCATTGCCATTTATGGTGAAAAAGCCGCGTTTCGATGGGAACAGGAAAAACCTAATTACTTATATCGTTTAAGTGATACAGAACCCACCCAGATATATAAACCCGGGCATGGATATAATTCTGATCTTGCTTTGGCAGGCACAAAATTACCTCCAGGTCATCCGGAAGGAATTTTTGACGCCATGGCGAACATATATCTCGGTGTCGCAAAAGCTATTAGAGGGGAAACACATGATGCGGCGGAATATCCAACAATAGAAGATGGGGTACGTGGGTTGAATTTTGTGGAAGCTACGGTAGCTTCACATAAGGGAGGGAATATTTGGGTAGAGATGGAATCCTAGACTGGATACACTTTTTCAAATTCCTCGCAGACGACAATCATACTTTCACGCGGAACTCTCCCAAAGGCTTCTAATTCCCGTAAATAGTAGTCCCAATGGGTTTTTTTCCAATATTCAAGAGAACCGTCTCCTTCGCCTTCTCTTTGAGCGTAATCTTCAGAAACGCTGAAAAAAGGTTTCATTTTAACGGCAGTGGTCCGGACAATGCATTTTGCCTTCCCCTCCCAATCCGTGATTATTGTAAAGTCGCCAATTTTAGGTAATACTTCTTCGCGATGCTGTAGGCCGAGCAAGGAATGACTTGTTGCCTTTTTTTTGCCGGCAAGTACCAGCTTCAGGCATGCATTTGCATCCTTCTCATTGTCACAGAAATGAGTAACCTTGGGTTCTTCAGAAAAGGCATACTCCAGGTGCTTATCCAGATAATCGCCCCAAATGTTTCTGGCAGATCTATTTTCCATTGATCACAGTACTGGTTAATTGCTTTGTTCTACCCAACTCAATTGAGTTGCATTAATAGTAACGCTTTTTTATCGTATTCCTTATATTTATACCTTAGACCGGGAATCCAACTGCAACCGATACGAAAGCTAAATATAGGATTATTTACCTAAATCCTACAAGGCGGTTTCCTATTGAATACTTATAAGAATACGTATGAAGACTATTAAAGGCCCGGCCCTATTTCTGGCACAATTCGTAGATAAGGAAGCACCGTTTAACACCTTGGATGGTATGTGTCAATGGGCCTCAGACCTTGGCTATAAAGGCATTCAGATCCCAACATGGGAATCCTTCCTGATCGATCTGGACAAGGCTGCAGAAAGTCAGACATATTGTGATGAGCTCAAAGGCAAGATCAATGGTTATGGCCTGGAAATCACAGAGCTTTCTACCCACCTCCAGGGTCAATTAGTTGCTGTACATCCGGCCTATGATCTGATGTTTGACAACTTTGCACCAGATGCCGTAAAAAACAACCCTAAGGCCCGTACACAATGGGCCATAGATGTGGTTAAAAAAGCGGCAACGGCAAGCAAACGTCTGGGCTTAAACGTCCACGCCACTTTTTCCGGCGCCTTATTGTGGCATACCTGGCATCCCTGGCCCCAAAGACCTCCTGGTTTAGTGGAATTGGGTTTTGAGGAATTAGCAAAAAGATGGATGCCCATCCTGGATCATTACGACACCGAAGGCGTAGATGTATGTTATGAGATCCATCCTGGTGAGGATCTTCACGACGGGGATACTTTTGAACGATTTTTGGAAGCAACCGGAAACCACAAACGGGTAAATATACTCTATGATCCCAGCCATTTTGTATTACAACAACTAGACTATATAACGTATATTGATCACTATCATGAGTTTATCAAAGCTTTTCATGTAAAAGATTCCGAATTCAATCCGACGGGCAAGAAGGGGGCATTCGGGGGTTATAATGATTGGAGTGATCGGGCAGGACGATATCGTTCTCCGGGCGACGGACAGGTAGATTTTAAGTCGATCTTTTCCAAGCTTACTCAATATGGCTGTGATGTATGGGCAGTAATGGAATGGGAGTGTTGTATAAAAAGTCCGGAACAAGGCGCCAGAGAAGGCGCTAAATTCATTCAGGACCATATTATTGAAGCTACGCAAAAAACATTTGATGACTTCGCTGGTGGAGACATTGACAAGGATAAATTAAAAAACATATTAGGACTTTAAATCAAAATGTATGATTAAGAAAATAGCAGGATTAGTGCTAATGACATTATTTATTCAGTGCAAGGAAAAAGAAAAGGAATCGAAAGAGGAATCTGCAATGGATGAGACGACAGAAGTAAGCCCTCAAAGCGAAGGAAATGAAGAATGGACAATCTTATTTGATGGCAGCAATTTTAATTCCTGGAAGGGATATTTAAAGGAAGAAGTTCCAGATACATGGAAACTCGAAGATGGGACAATGGTGTTTTACCCGCCAGAAAATAAACCCGCCGGCGAGAGCTATAATATTGTGACCAAAAAAGATTACAACAGTTTTGTTTTGTCTCTGGATTGGAAAATATCCCCTGCCGGGAATAGTGGTATTTTTTGGGCCGTCGTAGAAGATGAACAATTCTCCGAGGCTTATCAAACGGGTCCGGAGATCCAGGTATTGGACAATGCCGGTCATCCCGATGCCAGTGCCGGTGGCGGAACACATACGGCAGGCTCTTTATATGACATGGTTGCTCCCAGTGAAGATGCCACCAAACCTGCCGGAGAGTGGAATAGTTGTGTTCTAACAGTAGATTACAACACCAACAAAGGCTCTGTAGTATTAAACGATGTTTTGATCGTAGAATTCGAACCTTCAGGGGATGTTTGGGATGGGATGATCGCAAAATCAAAATTTGCCGATTGGCCAGGATTTGCTAAAACCCAAACCGGCAAGATCGGTTTGCAGGATCATGGAGATATTGTAGCCTATAGAAATATCAAGATCAAAGAACTTTAGAATGAAATCTCCTTACTGTTGATGACAACTAAGACCACAGGATCAGTATGATGCTAGGCAGGTGAATTACAGGAATATTTGACGGAGAGAAGTAAAGACTGATGGATATCTTTTTCTGGATTACGATCGGACAAGGCTTGCTATTGACCCTCATAGGAGTGATCTATGCACAATATCCTCCCAAAAAGATCAATCCAATTTATGGATACAGAACGAAGCGTACAATGGCCAATCAAACGGTCTGGGACTACGCTAATAAAATAGGGGCCCAGATAATCATTTGGACCGGTTTGATCTGTACTGCAATGGGAGCCATCGTATATTTTATCTATCCGAATACATATGCAGTTATCATTACTTCGGCTCTTGTAGTTATGGGCTTGATTTTAGGAATGATTCTATGTGAAAAAGACCTGAATTCGGAATTCGACAAAAAAGGCAACCGCAAGTCAAAACCCTAATTTTGGTTACCTTTGAGCCAATATAATTCGCACCTATGATCCAATCCATGACCGGATTTGGGAAACACAGCATTCAACTTCCCACAAAAAAGATAACCATTGAGTTAAAATCCCTCAATAGCAAGACATTGGATATCAATGCCCGGATGCCTGTAGCCTACAGGGAGAAGGAATTGGAGTTTAGAAAAACGATCGCTAAAAAGTTGCTGAGGGGAAAAATAGATTTTGGTTTGTATGTTGAATATACAGGCCAGGAAGCGCCGGCCGACATTAATGTGGGCGTTGTGCGGGAGTATATGAATCAGCTGCAGGAAATAGCAAGTGGAGACGATCTGAAGTTAATGGAAATGGCCCTGCGTTTGCCTGATGCCTTGCGAACTCAGCGCAATGAGTTAGATAAGGAAGAGTACAAATCTATATGCGACACTTTGGATACAGCACTAGTTGAAATCCAGAAGTTTCGCCGCAGTGAAGGCGATGTTTTAAAAGCGGATTTTGAAAAACGACTCGCCATCCTGAGTCAATTGATGGTAGAAGTAGAAAGACTAGATCCTGAACGTAAGGATGCGATGCGGGAACGTTTGACCAAGGCCATACAGGAATTAAAAACAGAAGTGGATGAAAACCGTTTTGAACAAGAGTTGATCTACTACCTGGAAAAATACGATATCACTGAAGAAAAAGTTCGGCTAAATAACCATATATCCTATTTCCTGGAAACGCTTCAAACGCCGGATTCCAATGGTAAAAAACTCGGATTTATCACCCAGGAAATAGGAAGGGAGATCAACACTATTGGTTCAAAAGCCAATTATGCTCCAATGCAACAAATAGTGGTTCAGATGAAAGATGAGTTAGAAAAAGTTAAGGAACAAATGCTCAATGTACTCTGATGGAAGGAGGAAAATTGCTCATTTTTTCTGCCCCTTCTGGTAGTGGTAAAACCACGATAGTCCGACATTTATTACAACAGCCAGAACTCAATCTGGCATTTTCAGTTTCCGTCACTTCAAGGCCGCGTAGAGGAAATGAAGTAGAAGGGGTCAATTATTACTATATAACCGCTGAAGAGTTCATTCAAAAGATCAAAAATGAAGAATTCCTGGAATGGGAAGAGGTGTATCGCGATAATTTTTATGGAACCCTCAAAAGTGAAGTAGAGCGGCTATGGGCCGAAGGAAAAAATGTCATATTTGATATTGACGTCGCGGGTGGGCTTCGGATCAAAAGGAAATTCCCGGAAAAGACGCTGGCCGTATTTGTGAAACCGCCAAGTATAGATGAATTAAAAATTCGTCTAAAAAAACGAAGCACGGAAAGTGATGACAAGATCAATATGAGAATTGCCAAAGCTTCGGTCGAGATGGCAACTGAACCCCTCTTTGATGTCGTAATAAAGAATTATGACCTAAAGGCAGCTTTTAAGGACGCTCATCGTTTGGTCGCCAAATTTGTCGGCGCTCCGGAACCAGAATTCGAGGATAACGAAGAATAAGGCAGTGAAGAATGTAGGCTTGTTTTTCGGAACCTTTAACCCCATTCATCTGGGGCATCTTGTTATCGCCCAATATCTGGCAGAATTTACCGAGATGGACGAGGTGTGGTTTGTCGTTACCCCCAAGAGTCCGTTTAAAATGAAAAAAACCTTGTTGGATAACAATCACAGGTACCAAATGGTCTTTGAAGCGATCAAGGATTATCCAAAATTGAAAGTTAATACGATTGAATTTAAATTACCTCAACCTAATTATACCATTAATACTTTAGTACATCTGGAAGAAAAATACGGGGAAGATCATAGCTTTTCATTGATCATGGGCTCAGATAATCTGCAACATTTCCACAAATGGAAAAATTACGAGGCTATTTTGGAGAATTATTCAATATATGTCTATCCTCGGATTACTGAGAAAGTGGAGAATCCATTCCTGGAGCATCCTAAAGTGCATATGACGGAAGCTCCCATCATGGAGATATCTTCTACTTTTATACGCAAGGCCAGGAAAGATGGAAAGGATGTACGTGCCATGCTGCCTGAGGCTGTATGGATCTATATGGACGAGATGAATTTCTATGAATAAGCTCAGCTCAGCTGTCTGAGATACTTTTAAGGGAAATGACATTTTGGATTTGATCAAAATTGCTACCTTGGGTTTTTATCACCGATTTCTACCGAATTTATGGATTATGGAATAAAAGATATCCTGGAATTAATAGGCTCACTGGGGCTCTTTTTATTTGGGATGAAAGTGATGAGTGATGCGCTTTTGCAACTGGCAGGAGATCAGATGCGAAGTATATTGGCACGAATGACCTCTAACCGCTTTCTGGGCATTCTAACGGGATTTCTGATCACCTCTGTTATTCAATCTTCCTCTGCTACTACCTTGATGGTCGTTAGCTTTTCAAACGCTTCCCTACTAACTCTTACTGAGGCGATCTCTGTGATCATGGGAGCTAATATTGGCACAACGATCACTGCCTGGCTGATTACGATCCTGGGTTTTAAAGTCAGTATGAGCTCAATAGCACTGCCACTGGTAGGCTTCGGTTTTCTCTTTACGTTTTCAAAAAAAGAAAAGGCAAAGCACTGGGGCGGCTTCATTATTGGGTTTGCACTATTATTTATTGGGCTTCAATTTTTAAAAGAAGCCATGCCCAATATTAATGAGAATCGGGAAATGCTGGCTTTTCTCAACCAATATACAGAAGCTGGATTCTGGTCTGTGCTTCTCTTTTTGTTGATCGGGACTGTGCTAACTGTAGTGATACAATCCTCGAGTGCAACTATGGTATTGACCATAATAATGACGGCCGAAGGTTGGATTCCTTTTGAACTAGCCGCTGCCATGGTACTGGGAGAGAATATAGGGACTACGATAACAGCTAATATTGCGGCAATTGTTGCAAATTATCAGGCAAAGCGTACAGCAAGAGCACATTTTATTTTCAATGTAGCCGGAGTAGTATGGATGTTACTAGTTTTTTATCCTTTTTTGCAAATGATCAGTTGGTTTGCGCAAAAAACGGGTTCCGAAAATCCATATGTAACAGCTGCAGCCATCCCGGTTGCGCTCTCTCTTTTTCATACTGTCTTTAATATTCTTAATACTTTCTTCCTCGTTTGGTTTGTCAAGCCCATGGCGCGGATTGTCGAACGCATGGTTGCTGTGAAAGTAATGCCTGAAATGGCTATTGATGAGCCCAAATTTCTTAATGATAAAATGCTTAAATATCCTGAAACTGCTATCGCAACCTTGATAAATGAAAGCAAGTATTTGTATAAAAATTCCATTTTTGAGATCGTCGCTCATGGTTTGAATATTCATCGTGAGGATATAAAATCTGATCTAAAAGTCAAGAAGGTGATTAAGCGATCCAGGGAAGATATGAAAGCTGATGTACGGGAACTATACCTCACCAAAGTGAAAAACATCTACGGAGAGATCATACGATTTGCGACCAGGGCACAGAGCACACTTAAGATGAAAGATGCTCAGAATAATCGCATTATGGAAATAAAATTGGCCAATAGGAAAATGGTTGAGATTATTCGGGATGTCCAGGCATTGGGACTTAATGTTACTAAGTTCTTGGTTTCGGAGAATAAGGAGGTAAAGAAAATGTACGATGGTTTTAGAAGAAAGGTGATAAAGGTATTGCGTGTAATTTATTTATTCCGAACTGAAGAAGACCAGGAATTCTACCGTGTTAAATTGACCGAATTAAAAGAAGAGGCAGATAAAAATATTCTTCTTGGAAATAAAGAGATCAATAAGTTGATCAGGGAAGACAAGATCAAAGCAGATACGGCATCCTCATTGGTCAATGACCACGATAATGTAAATAGCCTTATCAAAAATTTAATAGAAGTAGCCGAGCTGCTATATGGCCATAAAGATCCCCTTGTTGAAAGTGGTATAAAGAAGAAGGATAAAAAAAGAAAGGCCGCATAGCGGCCTGTCTTTTAATCTGTTTTAGCGGCTTCTACCGCAATAACTTCCCGATCATTATACATATCGGACTTATCATAATACAATTGCAGTAAATTGATTGTGGCCGTGATAAGGTCTTTTGTTTCCAATAAGATCGAGAAATATAAAGTTGTATTTTTTGGACTTGAATCCTCTTCACGTGTTCTGGCGATCTGTTTGGTGATCTTCTCAGAAACGCGGTCATACAATTCTTGTTTCTTATCTAAAATTAATCCCATTTCTTCAAAAGAACGGTTGTCATACGCTTTTTTGGTATTGCTCAGTAGCTTTTCCAGGTCAGCATTTATTTCTGTGAGATCTTTGACCTGATTGTATTTGAGCTTTTTGTGATTATTGTTGACATGCTTATGACTGATCTTTGTAATATACTCGATAGATTGAGTAAAGTCTGTCAGATAACCGAGCAAGTTCATATAGAAATTACTCGCCTCAGCAGAACTGTCGTCAAGATTTTTAATGAAATAGAATAAATGATCCCTTAGATCTTCTACTTCTGTTGACAATTTATAGACATTTCCTTTGTTTTTCTTTAGTTGGTCAAGATCCTGCTTGGCTAAACCATCAATACTATTCCGATAAAGCTTGGAACCCCTC
>JAOTYW010000184.1 GCA_029861705.1 Flavobacteriaceae bacterium | reverse complement strand
GCAATAATAGGAGCTGCACCCGTTCCGGTACCACCACCCATACCTGCAGTAATAAAGAGCATTTTGGTATTGTTGTCTAAAAGTCTTTTGATGTCCTCCATACTTTCAACGGCCGCCTGTTCACCGACCTCAGGATTTGCTCCTGCGCCAAGACCTTCGGTCGTAGAGACACCTAATTGTATTTTATTAGGCACCGGACTGTTTTGTAGGGCTTGAGCATCTGTATTACAAACTACAAAATCCACCCCGTTGATCCCTGCCTGGAACATATGGTTAATAGCGTTACTTCCTCCGCCACCAACACCTATGACCTTAATAACATTGCTTTGGTTTTTTGGCAAGTCGAACATGATATTTTCTAATTCCTCGTTTTTGCTCATCTTTACAGTGTTAGATTTTATTCTATTCTTCAATGGTTACTATTCTGCGTTATCTAAGAAATCTTTCAATTTCTCTGACCACTTATCAAAAACTGTTTTGCGTTCATGCTGTGAACCCTGCGCATTAGCCTCTCCAAAATCCTCCAAAACCATTTCAGCTTCTTCCTGACCTCCTTCAAATAGGCGGTCGCTCTTTCCGTTTTTAATTGCATTCATTAAGAGCCCGACAGCTGTGGCGTACAGCGGACTAGCTATTTCTTCCTCTGAATCCCCCGCAAGGTGCTCATTCGGATACCCTATTCGCGTGTCCATCCCAGTGATGTACTCAACAAGTTGCTTTAGGTGATTAAGCTGACTCCCTCCTCCTGTGAGCACAATTCCGGCGATAAGCTTTTTCTTGGGATCTTCATGGCCGTAATTCTTGATTTCTACATAGACTTGTTCTACGATCTCTACAACACGTGCATGGATGATCTTAGACAAATTTTTCAATGTGATCTCCTTGGGCTCGCGACCTCTTAAACCAGGAATGGAAACGATCTCATTATCCTTATTTTCACCTGGCCATGCTGAGCCAAATTTGATCTTTAATAACTCGGCCTGTTTCTCAATAATTGAACAGCCTTCTTTTATATCGTCTGTGATGATATTCCCTCCAAAAGGAATCACGGCCGTATGGCGTATAATGCCATCCTTGAAGATTGCCAGATCGGTGGTACCACCCCCTATATCAATAAGGGCTACCCCGGCTTCCTTCTCTTCCTGACTAAGTACAGCATCTGAAGATGCAAGGGGTTCGAGCGTTATATTTCCAAGATCCAGTCCGGCACTTTTAATACAGCGACCAATATTCTTGATCGATGATACCTGACCTACAACTACATGGAAATTAGCTTCCAACCTGCCGCCATACATTCCAATGGGTTGTTTAATTTCGGCCTGACCATCAACTTTATACTCCTGTGGTAATACATGGATGATCTCTTCTCCTGGAAGCATGACCAATTTATACACTTGATTGCATAGCTTGTCAAGGTCCTCTTCATTGATCACTTCTTCAGAATTGGGCCGTGTGATATAATCACTGTGTTGCAGGCTTCTTATATGCTGGCCGGCAATCCCAACCACCACAGATCCGATCTTTAGTCCTGAATCTGCTTCCGCTTGCTCAACAGCTTGTTGGATAGAAGTTATCGTTTGGGTAATGTTGTTAACTACCCCCCTATGCACTCCCAGGCTTTTAGACCTACCAGTGCCTAACACCTCAATTTTCCCATATTCGTTTTCCTTGCCAATAATGGCTACGATCTTGGTAGTACCAATATCTAATCCGACGGAATAAGTTGTGTGCTCCATTTTTATTTAAATTTTAGTGCATACGACCTGGTCATTAAATTCCAGGCTAACTATTTGATAGTTGTTAAGTGATTCGTCTTTGATGGCTTTGGCATAAAAAGCCTTGAAGTTGTTGAACTTTTCTTCAAGATTATTTACATCGCCCAGGTTCACAACAAAACTGTTCACTCTGAATTTCAACTGATAATTTCCCGTATCCTCAATATGTATCCCGATCACATTCTTTCGCAAAAATTCATCGGCATTTATATGATTGAGGATCGTATAAGCATCTTCCAGAGTCTTCCCTGTAATGTGTCCTGTAATAATTGGAACCCTTGCCGAGTGAAGGCGAGATAAAGGCATGGCTTTGCCATCCTTATCCAGGTAATATTTTTTTGTTCCTTCAACTCTTCCTATGGGTTGCCGTTGTTCAATTATAGATCTAAGTTCACCATTTACAGTAAGAAAGACTTGGGCATCTCGTACCATATTGTTAGCCTGAATCAACTTTTCGATGGTATTCAAATCTACCCTTTCTTTAGGCTGATTAATGAGGCTACCATAATTTTGTATTAACAATTTATTAACGGTAGATTCTGTCAGGTAAACATTGTTCTCTCCGCTAAAATGAAAACTTATTTTTTCTATTTTTCGCTTTTCATTTCTAAGGTTTGAAAAGCCATATAGTGCTGTTAGACAGATACTTAATATTAAAAGTTTAAGTATGTTCCAATTAATTCGCATAGGTTAGTACTTTTTCAATGTGTTTAATTTCCATCCCGATATCTCCTGCTCCCATGGTAACCAAAACCTCTGGTTTTGAGGCTTTAATTTCATGGATAAGATCATGTTTGGGAACCAACTTTTTATTCGGATTATTAATCTTATTTAATAACCATTCTGAAGTAATCCCAGGGATTGCTTCCTCTCTCGCTGGATAGATCTCTAAAAGTAAGACTGCATCGAATTGAGAAAGACTTTTGGCAAATTCAGCAGCAAAATCTCTCGTGCGAGAGTAGAGGTGTGGCTGAAACACAGCCATGATATATTTTTGCGGATGCACTTCTCTGATAGCATCATAAACGGCATCTATTTCTGTCGGGTGATGTGCATAATCGTCTATAAAGACAAAATCATTTTCACGAATGCGGTAAGAGAATCTTCGGGCAACTCCTTTAAATGTTCCCATGGCCTCAGCAAGCTTATGTTTAGATTCAGCTACCTGATCTGCCATGGCAAATGCGACCAAACCATTTAATAAATTATGCCTGCCTGGTTTTGGGAATTGAACTCCCTCAACAAGACCTGCCGGTGTTTTTATATTAAAGCGATAGCTACCATCGATCACTTCAATATCTGTGATCGAATAATCGGACGCGTCCTCGATTCCATATGTATACCCCCTAATTGGAATGCCTTTTCGCACCAATAATTTACCACTAGGCTTCAAACATTTGGTAAAATCTTTATACGAATCTACCAGCGCATCTCCACTGCCGTAAATATCCAGGTGATCCGGATCTATGGAAGTGATGCAAGCCACATCCGGTGACAGATGCAGGAAGGAACGGTCAAATTCATCTGCTTCCACTACAGAATACGTGTCACCTTCATTGACGTAATTGCTGTTAAAATCTTCAGATATCCCACCTAAAAAAGCGGTAAAGGGCAATCCGGTTTCTTTTAATAAATGTGCCAGGATACTGGAGGTTGTTGTCTTCCCATGAGTTCCGGCTATGGCAAAGCAATAGCTATCCCTTGTTATGTCTCCCAACACCTCTGCCCGTTTCTTAATGGTAAAATTCGCTTCTCTGAAAAAGGCCCATTCGCGGTGCGAGTCCGGAATGGCAGGGGTAAATACAACTAATGTTTGTTCAGGATCTTTGTGCGTATCCGGAATAAGATCCGGGTCGTCTAAATAATGGATGGCCATTTGGCTCTCTTCCAGTTCCTGTGTTAAAGGCGTTTGTACTTTGTCATACCCGGCTACAGAACAACCCCGATCGGAGAAATACCGGGCGAGGGCCGACATGCCAATACCTCCTATCCCGATAAAATATATGTTCTTATAACCTTTGTTCATGACGCCATTAATAAGTTTTCAATCTCGTCGACGATGGTCTCCGTAGCATTTGGTTTCGCAAGAGCCTTAATATTTTTTGATAAGGACAATCTCAATTCTGAGGAGGAGAGAAGCCTTTTAAATTCTATTTCAAAACGTTCTTCTAATTCGGTTTCAGGAATGAGGAGAGCCGCATTTTGAGCGACCAGAGCCAGTGCATTTTTAGTTTGGTGGTCTTCCGCAACATGGGGCGATGGGATCAAAAGTGCCGGTTTCCCTACAATACATAATTCAGATATTGTTCCTGCCCCTGCCCTGGAAATAATAATATCTGCGATCGCATAGGCATAATCCATTTTATTGACAAAAGCTTTTACCCGTATGTCCTCAGAATCCAGTCCCTTATATTTCTTGTAGTACGATTGTCCGCATTGCCATAGCAACTGGATCCCCTGATCCTGAAGCCATTCTCTCTCTTCTTCAATCAATTGATTGATCCGTGCAGATCCCAAACTCCCTCCTATGACAAGAAGTACAGGCATTTCAGGTGAGAGTCCGAAATATTCAAAGGCTTCATTCCTATCTGACCTTGATCCCGTTAGAATTTCACGTACGGGATTGCCTGTAAGGACAAGTTTGGATTCAGGGAAGAATCGCTCCATGCCCTCATAGGCAACATAGATTCCATCTGCTTTCTTCGCAAGCCATTTATTTGTAATGCCGGCATAGGAATTCTGTTCCTGGATCACATAGGGTATTCCTTTTTGAGCAGCAGCTTTCAGCACAGGGGCACTTGCATATCCACCAGTCCCAATTGCTATATGCGGCTGAAATTCATTCAATATTTTTCTCGCTTTGATCAAACTGAGCAGTATTTTAAATGGAAACATCAGGTTTTTTAAACTCAGACTACGCTGAAGGCCACTGATCCATAAGCCAACGATCTTAAATCCGGCTTGAGGCACTTTCTCCATCTCCATTCTGTCGCTTGCCCCCACAAAGAGAAACTCTGCCTGTGGGAACCGCCCTTTTAAAGCCGTTGCTATAGCAATGGCCGGGTAGATATGTCCACCCGTGCCTCCACCTGATACTATGAATCTATAGTTGTTCACTTAAAATCTCTAAAGGGTTTGTTTCTTCGCTATAACTCTGGGTTTCATCTTCCTCCTTTATACTCGCACTAAGGACTATGCCAATGGCAAGACACGTCATCCAGATAGACGTACCACCTGTACTGATCAGCGGCAGGGTCTGACCCGTTACGGGAAATAATTCCACTGCAACAGCCATATTGATCATGGCTTGAAATACAATGGGCATCCCCACCCCGATCACCAGTAACTTGCCAAAAATGCTGGCATTTCCGTGTGCTACAATTACGATCCTGAATAACAGGAGCAGATAGAAGAACATAAGCGCAAAGCCACCTACCAGCCCGTACTCTTCAACGATGATGGCATAAATAAAATCTGAAGAACTCTGTGGCAGGAAATTCTTCATTACACTTTTACCTGCACCATTCCCAACCAATCCGCCGCTGGCAATGGCGATCTTGGCCTTTTCAATTTGATAATCCCCTTCACTATCAGACGGATCCCAAAAACTCTCGACCCTGCTCATCCAGGTATCTATCCTATTGGGCATCACATCGGGAAAAGCCTTGGCAGTTACAACGAACATGACCAGGCATAAGACTCCCAATGCAATCATGCTAAACAGATATTTAAAGGGATAGCCTCCCATAAAACACAGGACGACGACCATGAAATACAGGATCGCAGCCGTTGACAGGTTAGCCGGTAGAATGAGCATTATGATGAGGAAAACAGGTGCCCATAACGGCAGCAAGCTTTCCTTGAATGTTATAGCCTTAT
>JAOTYW010000024.1 GCA_029861705.1 Flavobacteriaceae bacterium | reverse complement strand
ACCAGTTAAGCGAATTGCTTTACGACTCTGTAAAAATTAGAATGAGGAGTGATGTTCCATATGGAGCTTTTCTAAGCGGTGGGCTAGATTCATCTTGCATAGTGTCGACAATGAGTGACATATCTACCTATCCGGTAAAGACATTTACCATTGGTTTCAGTGAAAAGGCTTTTGATGAAAGAAAAAGTGCACGTTTAATCGCTGACAGATTTCATACCGAACATTCTGAAGAAATAATAGACCGATCTTCATTGGAAGAATCGATCCAAAAGATATTGTTTCACTTTGATGAACCCTTTGCAGATCCAGCGGCGATCCCTACTTCTTTTTTGGCAAAAAGTGCCAGCAATCATGTAAAAATGGTACTCACCGGGGATGGCGGAGATGAAGTTTTTGCAGGATATTCAACGTATCAAAGTGAGTTTTTTGCGCGTAATTATCTTAAGGTAACTCCGGGGTTAGTGAAAAACTCCTTACCCCGACTAGTTGGACTTATCTCAAAGTTAACTTCCGGAACTACCAGGTACAAGTTAAATAGAATAGAGCGGGTATTGGATTCTTTCAACCTTCCTTTTAATGAGCGACTAATTACAAAATTGGTAAAGATTCCTCCAAGCAAGGTGAAACAGATGATGAACAGAAATTCCTATCCCATAAATGATTTTATTTCTTCCACTCTAGGAAATTGTACTCTTGATGACCCCTTCTATCGTTTAAACTATTATAACTTAAAAGTATCACTCCCCGATCAAATGCTTGTCAAAGTAGACAAAATGAGTATGGCCAACTCCCTTGAAACCCGAGCCCCACTATTGGATTATCGCATCGTTGAATTGATGTATCAGGTCGATAAGGCATTAAAAATGCCAACTTATAAAGACAAAGGGGTAAAACATATGTTGAAGAAAATAATGGTAAATAAGCTACCTCCTGAAATATTGAATCGAAAAAAACAAGGTTTTGAAGTACCACTAAGAGAATGGTTCAAGGAGAAGGAATTTGAAAACGTGCTTAATACATCATACTCGTCAACAGCATTTAGGCCTTCCATGATAAAAGACATTATTGAAGAAAATAAAGCAGGTCAAATTGATCACGGTACTTTACTTTGGAGATTATTATTACTAAATAGATGGTTAAATAACTCATCCTAATGAGATAATCCTTCACTGATGATCAAAAAGAGACATTTTTCCCTGGTAATAACCTCTCAAGACAATGCAATAGCCAAATACTCGAGCAATAAATGCGCGGCCTATTATTCATCGCGGGCATTTAGATTTGTAAACATAAGACTGGAAAGATGAAAATACTGCTACTTATTGACAGCCTTGTTGCAGGTGGTAGAGAAAGAAGGTTAATAGAGCTGATAAAAGGATTAAGGAAGTATCCTGAAATCCATTTAAATTTGGTCGTGTTTTCCGATATAATTCATTTTCAGGAGATTTATGAATTGGATATCCATGTGCATATTTTAAAAAGAGTGCCCAAAAGAAACCCTTTGGTTTTCTACAAGCTATTTAAGATATGCAGGAGTTGGAAACCCGATTTAATGCATAGTTGGGCTACAATGTCCACTATTTGGGCGATACCGACGTCAATACTACTTAATGTTAAACTTATTAATGGTAATATCACAGATGCGCCTAAGAACATGAAGTTTTTTGATAGCAGACTGTTTAGAGCCAGATTGACCTTTCCTTTTTCGAAAGTAGTTGTCTCAAATTCATATGCCGGACTGAAAGCCTATAAAGTGCCAAAACATAAAGGAATATGCATTATCAATGGATTTGATATGCAGCGGATATCTGATCTTAAAGAGAAAGAATTAGTTAGGAAAGAACTGAGAATACAATCACCTTATGTTATTGGAATGGTAGGCAGCTTCTCTGAAAGAAAAGACTATGACACTTATTTAAATGCTGCTTTAAAAATATTGGAACTGAGGAATGATGTCTCTTTTATTGCCGTAGGAGACGGACCAAAACTTGAAGCAAGTAAGTTCATAATACCTTCGGAATATACCAAGTATTGCATTTTTACCGGAGCACAAAAAGATGTAGAATCAATTATAAATATTTTTACTATTGGTGTACTTTCCACAAACACTGAAGAACATGGGGAAGGTATTTCCAATGCCATTTTAGAATATATGGCCTTAGGTAAGCCAACTGTCGCATCATTGGGCGGGGGAACCAACGAAATTGTGGTTGATTTGAAAACAGGATTTTTGATCCCCTCCTTTTCTCCTGAACTTATGGCGGATAAATTGATGTACCTCCTGGATAACCCAGAAATGCGAATGAAAATGGGTCGCGAAGGAAGGATTCGAGTTGAAGAAACATTTAGCTTGACAAACATGACAAAAACTTATTACCATTTGTACCAGAAATTGCTGGATTAAGCATAGCCGGAAAAAGCATTTAATGGGATATTTAATCTAAAAATCATACAAATCTTAAAAATCTGATTTGGACGGTCAATTAAAAGAAAAGAAGAACATTTGTATTACTATCACCTCCATTGGAATGGGAGGTGCAGAAAAACAATGTTTACTATTAGCTTCCGCTTTGAAAACTGCCCATAATATCCACCTTATTATTATTGATCATAACCCAATTCACCCCCCTTATCTGAAAATTATAGAAAGAGAAGGTTTAGATCATATGTTTCTTTCGGCAAATCCCCTAAAAAGAATTGTTGATCTAATCCGTTTTCTTAGAAATAAAAATATTGATGTGATTTTTTCCTTTTTGCCAAAAGATACAACGCTATCGGCTATTTGCGGAAAAGTAGCAGGTGTACCTTACATTTTTGGGGGGATTAGGAATAGCTATTTGCCTAAAATCAAATTTGTCGTATTAAGATTTATCCATAATCTTTTACTCAGTTATACAATAGCCAACAACTACTCGGCTTATCAGGCAGCTATTGAATTTGGTTTTAGAGAAAAAGTATTTGTTATCCACAATGGCATAAATATCCGGCCTATTCTTCAAAAGCCAGATCAAGAAAAAAAGACTCTGCGTATTATCAGTGTGGGAAGGTTTGTTAAACAGAAAGATTACGAAACCGCCCTAAAAAGTATTAGGCGTTTGAAGCAAATTCTTGACAAAAACCAGCGTTTTAAATATTGCATTGTAGGTAGTGGTCCTGAAAGAAAAACAATCATTGAGAATATTGAAAAATTCGGCCTTGAAAATGAGG
This sequence comes from Flavobacteriaceae bacterium, assembly GCA_029861705.1. Lineage (GTDB taxonomy): Bacteria > Bacteroidota > Bacteroidia > Flavobacteriales > Flavobacteriaceae > HDS-28. The sequence continues at coordinate 16,387 of JAOTYW010000024.1, read as the reverse complement.
TAGAAATCATTTCCGATCCACCGGTAATATATGATTTACTTGAGGAAGCAGACATATATCTTTGTACCTCTACTTTTGAAGGTATCTCAAATGCCATAATGGAGGCCATGAATTGTGAATTGCCAATTGTCGCCACAGATGCAGGGGATAATTCACACCTTGTTATACATGAAAAAAATGGGTTTATTACCGACATCAATGACCATTTAAAAATAGCTGAGAACCTTTGTGTATTAATGGAAAATCCAAAAATTCGAAATCTCATGGGGCAGGAAAGCCATAATCACCTTGCTCAGCATTTTGGTTACGATAGTTTTAGAAAAAAGTACCTGGACGTAATTGATCATCTTGATGATATTCAATTATATAAAGGCAATTTTAGGGTAAAGGCAAGCCGGCCGATAATTTAAAGTTAACGACCAAGGATTTTTGAGTAAGAAGCGAATCGAGGGGCAAGTCCGCATATTATTTTATGTATAGAATTAACTATTTGACCTGATTCATTTATTCAAAATATTAATGAATATCAGTTCAGTCAACCAGCGTGGCCATATTCCTAACTAAAAAACCGGACGATCAAAGATCATCCGGCTCTCAATTTAATACCTTAATGCTATTACTTCTTGCAATCCACGACAAAGCATTCGGACCAATTATTGCAATCCGGAAATCTTTTACCGTCTCCCCAGGCGGTTTCCTCTCCGTCATAGGGTGAGCCGGAACAATTCACCACAGCATGGGCAGCTACAGTAAATTCATCTGGAAGCGTGCCTACATCCACACAAACTGAAGTAGTACTCAATCCCTCTAATTTTTGAGGAAAATGGCCAATTTTCGGACAACCGCTATTAGTCTTGGGAATATCGGCTTCCGAACCAGCATATACATGCACTTCGGAAAGATAACATCCGGGAGCAGTAATGTCATATACCACCTTGTAATCGCTGGTCCCGTCAGTACAGTATACTTTTACTGTTCCAACTACGTAGTTTTGACCGGCAATCAAATCTCTGGTGCGGCAAAGGTGATCATTAGACCCAATTGTACAAGTTGTAGTTGTACCATTGGTGTTTAGACTGCCCTTGGAAGCGACAGAGAACTGGTTGTCTTCAATCGCTGCCGGATCGACTGGATCCACATCGATTTCATTCTCACAACTGTAAAATGTCATTGCCACCAATAATATGAATGGCGCTAGCAATTGTAATCTTTTTCTCTTCATCTTTTTAGTGCTTTAGGTTGTTGATAAAGTGATAATACTTTAATACTATTTGTTAATTTAAGAATTATATCTCAATCATCCCAATAGTTTATTGATTGATTATCAACATTATATGATATATTGTTCATAAGATTAAAACTCTAAGATTAGGTCATTGTAACTCTACTTCTGAAGGTATCTCAAATGCCCTAATGGAGGCCATGAATTGTTAATTGATAATTGTCGGCACAGATGCAGGGGATAATTCACACCATGATATACATAAAAATAACGGGTTTATTACTAAAATCCATGACCACGATACAATATCTGAGAACCTCCGTGAACTAATTGAAACTCCTAAAATTAGAAATCCCATGGGGCAGGAAAGCTATAATCACCTTGTCCGAGACTTTAGCTACAAAAGTTTTCGAAATAAATATTTGAAGGTTTTACAACTCCTTGATGAAATTCAAATAAATAAAAAAATTTTTGGGATAAGGGATAAGCAATCAAGTAACCAAGCTAGCTAGGTGTCAGGTTTAATTCATAGTGCAAGCAATTTAAGCAAGTCTTTTTGTCCTTCTGCTAATTAGATGGAAAATTAGCCCTTATTTACTTGATATATTTATTGATTAAGTCTACTGTCTGGTCTATATGACTTTTTTTAGACATCCCTACAACCACAGATTTAATTTCCGGAAATTGTCCAACATATTCAAATGCTTCTCTGGGCGGGATTGCTCCGGCGGCCAGGGTACTCATTGGAATAAAATTCATTCCCGGGTTTTTCAAAACTGCCTCGGTTGCCTCCAAGGATGGATTGATATAAAAACCCGTTTTATTAAAAGCGGCCATAATAAGATAGTCTTCCCAACCCCTTCCTTCTAATCTGTCTACCAGCATGGGAACATTTTTTGTGATGAGTCCGCCGGGAACAGCGTATTTTTTTTCAATATGTTCCCTAAAGACGTCATAAACCTCATCGCATCCTAGTCCCAACGCAAGATCAACCAATGCATCATGCATGAAAATGGCCCCTAACTTATGACCTTTAAACGGGAGCATTTCAATATCAATTAAAATTCGAATGCCTTTATATAGATTTCCGCCTACAAGGCTACCTAAACCGGTCATCAACATGGAAAGACTTTTACTGGCGCCAGCCTGCGACAGAAGACCCTTTAATACATTGAACATTCCCTTCTCGTTGGACTGCCTAACATATTTAACAATGTAGGGCAAAAGCGGGTATATAGTAAAGTCGTCTTTTAGGACAGGATCCTTGTCAATAATATCAAGAATCACCTCAGCGCGAGGATGGGTTGACATCATCATTGCTTTCACTCCTTTGCTGTGTGCATATCTCAAAATTTCATTCAGAGCACTTCTATTACCGAATTTTTGTTCTTTGGCATTACCCCGTTCCTGGGAAAGATGGTCCACCCCAAAAAGCGGATTATGTCCTAGTAAAATCTTATCTAAGTCTTTCATTCTTCTTAATGATAGTGCTTTTGTTTATTTAATCATGAATTAATACAGGGGCGCCTTCTTTGGATGCCGATTCATAACAGCAATCAACAATCTGTTGAATGTGATACCCATCTTTTATTGAGGGAGATGCGTTTCTGTTATCTTCAATTGCCTTGATAAACGCTTGGTCCTGATAGGTGAATTTTGCACCTCCAATGTCAATATGAACACCTGAAAATAAATCATTCGCAGATAAATAAGTTTTCCCTTTGCGGTAGTCCCCTATCGCTGAATCTAGGAAAAGATCCAGGGCGTCATCGCTCAAAACAAGGGATCCATTTTCACCGAGAATATCCAACTTCAACTCCATCTTTCTTTTGAACCTCACACTCCAAGAAGCATCAATCCAACCTTTTAACCCACTTTCAAAACCTAAAATCACATGGGAGAAATCTTCAATTCCCTTTGAATATATGGAAACTGTATCAGCATTAACCTTTGCAATACGACCAAAATACCAGTATAATAAATCGAGTAAATGCGAACCCTGACTTAACAGGACACCTCCTCCTGATACCTTGCGGTCGTATCTCCAACCTTTTCCTTGTTTAAACAACTGCGAGACGTATACGGTGCCTTTAACATTCAAAATATTCCCCAGTGCGCCTGATTCAATTATTCTTTTCCCTTCTCTGAAACTATCGATATTACGCGCCATATAACCGATCATATTGGGTAACTGTTTATTTTCCAATGCATCTATAAGAGGTTTTGCCTGGCCCGCATTAATTGCAAGGGGTTTTTCCATCAAAAAGGGTATATCATGGTGCACACACTCTATTGCATTTTCTATATGATAACCCACCGGACTTGCTATTACAACGCCATCTATATGAACGTTCTTAACCATCTTCTCTATGGTACTATATATTTTTATGTTGGGATTAAGCATACTTAGTGGCCTTGCCGGAAACATAGCAGGATCGACAACAGCTACTACCTCACTTTCCGGAAGTGAATTAAAAATAGCAGCGTGCATTAATCCCATTCTACCAAGCCCAATAATTCCAATTTTTAATTTATTTTGTCTCATCCTACTTATTTGATGCTTATTTCTAGCCGCAATGATTGCATACCAGCTGGAAAAGTTTTATTCATGATAATCCAGCTACTGTTTCGTGTTCCGTGCCATATGCTTCATTAAAGTTATTCATTAGATGTTAGTGAGAACTTCCAGTAACCAAATTTGATCTCGTTCTGTTCTTATTCTGTACCATCCCCTCAAAAATTTCTTCATATTGAAGTGCAATGGACTTCCAGTTGTATTCCAACAAAAATTTCCTTTTAGCATTTTCTGCACGTTCCTTCATTGAATCCTCATTGGAAATTGCCCACTTGATTTTTTCCGCCAGATCAACATAATTTCCAGTTTCAAAGAACAAGGCTTCGGTTTCATTTAATATATCCTTATTGGCAATAATGTCACTACAAATAACAGGACAGTCTACAGCTACCGCCTCAAGCAACATCATAGACATGCCTTCTATATGTGAAGGAAAAATAAATAGTTGAGAATTTGCTATATAGCTGAATAAGAGCTTCTTATATTTGATCAAGTCCACTAATTCCACATTCAAATTACCGATCATTTCAAGAATCTCTGCCTTATACGCCGGAATTTGATCCATATCCCCGGCCACTAACAATTTTCCCTTGAAATTTAATCTATGTAAGGCCTGGAGTAAATCATGTAACCCTTTTGTACGGATAATACGCCCAGAACCAAAGAAAATATAAGGTTCGGAAATATCTATTGGCGGCAATTCATTTTTTACTACCGGATTGATGCCGTTGGGAATGTAGTGAGCTTCCAGATTCAGCAACTTCTTAAACCTCCTTTTTTCATCTTTTGATACGCAACAAAGGTAATCAGCTTTACGAACCAATTTATTTGTGTTGTATTTAAAAAACCAAGCAAACTTTTTCCATTTGTCCACAATGTTAAACGCTCCGTGGGTAGTTAAAACTATCGGATACTTTCTTTTCAGAATGCCGAAAGTGAAACCTGCAAAACTATTATGGACATGAATAATATCGTATGTTGCTCTGTACCGGGCGTGAAGAGCAGAAACTAAATAATAATAAAAGATGTTCAATTTTTTATTTGGTATTGCGCGAAAGACCTTCTGATAATACCCATTTAAGAAACCTGATTTATGAATCGTATTTGATGAAGTGGAATACACATAAAAATCATATTTATCCTTGAGTTGATCAATAATGTTCTCTCCGACAGTACCAGCGCCTACATAAGCGGGCAAGCCCTTTAGGCCGATTACTGCAATTTTTATCTTCATTATGATAATTGTAGAAATCGGTTCGACATTCTTTTAAATCTGAAGGGTGATGTTATGTCTGGTATTAAAGTAATGGCAGATTATAGAATTAGTTATACAAATTCATAGGTATTCAGGGTGTTAAATTCAAACTGTCCGTGCCGAATATAATGGTACACTTATATTAAACATTGTCTAAAATTCAAATTAATCAAATGGTGAATGTATCGCTTGATCTGTTCTATAAGAATGTTGGAGTTCTTTATAGGGGTAAATCCGTCTGAAAACAAATCCAAATCCAAATTTACGGATTTCGTATCTGGAACTATTCAGAATTCCTTTAAAATGTCACATAACACGTTGTAAGTGATATTTATGAAACAAGTATAGTTCTCTAAAGGCCAACTAAGTCGTGACGCAAGCCTTTACTTTCCGATTTATTGAACTGTATACTCTGCCGTTCATCGAATAATTTGTTAAAAAATGCTTTGCTATAGACTAAAAAAGGAAGGTGTACGTAAATCTAAGGTGTACTTCATCGAATATAGCTGACATTTTGACGTATATATTATATAAATCAGCATATTTAACTTCCCAAATCCTAAAGCTGTGAGCAACTTACTTGTATCTTGCCAGAAATTTTTCATGTATTTTTTTATCCTTGCCATAATTCTGGCATGTAGTAAAGATATCGATATACTTATGGGTACCCTGTCGGATGATCCGGTAGGAATCGTGGAGGAAATTGAAAGTGCTGCAACTGAAAGTCAAGAAGGTACAGCTGCTGAGGATATGCCCGAAGATGGTTATGAGAGCAGAATTACCGAATTTCCACCTTCACATGATGCCCACATTCAAAGTGGTAGAGGGTACAACCAGCAAATTATCAGGATGGCTAAAAATTCTCGTATCAGTTACCTGATGTTTGACTTGAGTGCCATTGATAGTATTGGAGCTTATATTACGGAAGCCATCTTACAATTCACTGTCAGTGGCGACGAAGGTAATGGTACCATAGAGGTTTTTAAAGGAATCGGTTATGACTGGACAGAAACAACTCTTGGTGAAACTACGGCGCCTGAAACTGATGTGATAGTAGGCTCCATTATAAAGGAATATAAAATTGGAGTTACCGAACTTGTTGAATTGAGCACCCTGGAAATGCAACCGGAAACCACTAGCCTGATTCTTGAGCAAAAAGAAGGTGACGATCTGGCCATCGCCTCTAAGGAACATCCATCCAAAAAAGGTCCCAAACTTATTGTGCGCTATAACGCCCCGGTTGGAGCAAAAGAAATCATGCCACCTGGGCAGAGTACCTCATCTGAAGATACAAACGAAGAGACAACAACGGAAGAGCCCCCGGCAGAAGAAGACGCATCAACTCCGGCAAACATAGCCCCTGTGGCGATTGCGGATGCCACCCCTACCAGCGGAGGGGTACCTATGGAAGTAACTTTTACAGGTGGTAATTCAACAGATGATACTGCGGTTACGAGTTATACCTGGGACTTTAAAGACGGTAATACATCCACCGAAGATAACCCTGTACATATGTTCACTACTGTAGGATCCTATGAAGTTACCCTTACCGTCACAGATGCTCAAGGCCTTACCAATACGGATACGGTAACTATTACGGCAAGCGATCAGGGTAATGAAGCCCCTGAGGCATTAGCTTCAGCGAACCCGCTTACTGGAACAGCCCCGCTGACGGTACAATTCCTTGGTTCTGGATCTTCAGACGACTCGGCTGTCACGAGCTATATTTGGAATATAACGGACAACGTAAATGCCAATGTACCGGACCCCAAATATACGTTCGAAAATTCTGGGGTGTACGACGTATCCCTTACTGTTAGCGACGAACAGGGACTGTCTGACACTAGTACAGTAACCATTACTGTGAATGAACCTCAGACTGAAAATGCAGCACCGATAGCTGTCGCCACGGCTACTCCACTAACTGGAGATGCTCCTTTAACCGTCAACTTTACTGGAAGCAACTCCGTCGATGACAATGGGATTGTAAGCTATTACTGGGATTTTACAGGTGATCCGTCATCGGCTCCAAATGCCAGTCGTACTTTTAATGATCCCGGAGTTTATGATGTTACGCTAACGGTTACAGACGGAGGCGGACTACAAGACACCACCACTCTTACGATTACAGTTACACAACCTAGCGGAGGAAATACGGGCGGAAGCGATTGTATAACCAATGGAGGAAACGCTGGCGATACAGGTTTAAAAACCTGGTGTTGGGAGGATATATACTTTCCAAGCTATACAGGTAGTACCGGGATATCATTCAGCGATGGACAATTATCGTATAACACCGAATGCGATGCGCAAAGCGTGACAAAGGATGGTGGTCGCATTAAATTTAACCTAAATCCTACTACACCAAGTGATCCCGGGAGTTGGTGCTCGAGACAGTTTAATATGAGAGCAGAGATTAGCACACGACCCTGGCCCATAAATCATTCCATGGGAACAGAAGAGTGGTTCGGCTTTAATTATACGTTTGGAGATGATTATAAACCTGACGTAAATGAATGGCTGTTTCATCAGGTTCACAACGGTATTGTAGGACAAACTCCTTTATACGAATTGATGGTTGCAAGGGCCGGGCTTTATGGTGCTCAGGCCGGAGAAATAGTCGTAAAGAATAATGCTAATTCACCTGATCATGTATTAACAGGGGTTATTCCACAGGCCGGGCAAACAATAAAAGTCGTCATTCATGTTATTTGGGATAATGCCACAAATGGCCTTTTACAGGTCTGGATCGATGATAACAAAGTTTATGATAAACAAGTGACAACGATACGTCCGGGATGGAATTTTGGAGGCAATGCCAAGTGGGGCATTTACAAATGGCCTTGGGTGGATGAGCAAAATGTGCAAAGTTCAGCCAATGCGGGAGTATCAAGCCTAACAACTTACATGGGTAATTTGAGGATCGTAACGAGAAAGCCCGGGGATATTAAATACGGGATGGACGCCTATACCGAAGTAAGTCCGCAATAACTAAAAGCAGCTGGAAATCGATTCTTGCTGGTAAAAAAATCAATCCTTAAGAATAAGAAGCCTCATTCTTTTGGAAAGCACATAGCCGATAAAGATCAAAAGAAAGGGCAAAATGGGCAGCAGATGCCTGATCATGCCATTGGCCATTACAAGGCCGCCAATGAATACGAAGGCAACCAATCCAACAAAACGAATTTCAAAAGGAATTGCCCTAGGTTTTTTGAGCCCGAGATATATTGAGAGAAGCAATAGCAACAGCAATATGCCGTTGGGCAAGATATAGACATAGGAAGTCATTTTTTGCTGGGTATAGGAATAAGGGTAATTAAAAAATAATCTTAGTCCGCTTGCCGCAGTATTTTGAATATACTTTATAGGATGTTCTTTGATGTTTTCAATCGCTTTTTCTTTAAGTATATTATCTCTTTGAATATGGTCGTAAGATGTAAGACTTTCAAAATAAGAACGATGATTTTTGGCAATAGTACTTGTATCATAATAGTCATCAGCCCTTTTTCCCATAACCACATCTGTATTTATCCAATCCCCATATTCATTGGCAAATGGAGAAGATCTCCAATATAAGATTTCACCTCCTCCACTACCCCAGTACAATGTTTCACCCGTCAAGGAGTAGGTATATGTCAAATATGGCAGGCAAATAAAAAATGCTCCGACAAGTACGAGGATGCTTGACAGGGATTTTTGTGAACGCTTGACTAGATATATCAATAAATAAAACAGTAAGGCTGTAGGTATCACATAGCCAAATATCACTTTCGTAAGTGTTAGAATCCCCAAAAATATGGCTGCCAGCATCATATTGGTTTTACGTTTCTCAGGCTGCCTTTGCAGCTTCAAAAAGAAATAAAGAAAACCGCAGGCCAAAAATATGGCCATTGATTCTGAATACAAGTAAACCATCCATTTCAGAGATGGCGGATATAAACCAAAAAGTAAACTTAAAAACAAGGATTGCCTTGGGCTAAAATAGAAGGATGCTGTTTTATAGAACAGCACTACAGCCAAAATCATAAAAATAGCATTGGCCATTAACATCATTAACTTTGATGACTTACTTAACAGAAATACCGCGAGGATCAGGGGATATCCGGGGCCATTAACTAATTCCGGATCATCAGCTTGGGTATAAAAGCCATTTGTCAGGTTTTCAGCATAGCGCATATGCCGGGTTTCATCTCCAATAAGTGTCTCGGACCCAAAAAACAGAATGATCAGGATATACACAAGAAACAACAGTATAATTGACCAGCCTGCACTTCGATTATTTGAGAAAAATTTCCTCATTTATCTATACATCTTTTGTACGCTTGAGAATAGATGAATTTAAGTGGAATAATTCATCAAAATACCGCTTTTTTTGCAGCGAAATAAACCCGAGACCTAAAAATTGTATGGCTGTTACAAAGGTAAATCCCCCGATCAGGAAAGCATGAGGCCTTTTATTATATACTACAGAGACCGCTTCAGAAAATCGATCATCAAAAAATCCCTCGCTCGCTACTTGAATATCAGGGTAGACAACTGAAACGTGGTAAAATATCCATGCGATCATGTAAAAAGATAAGAGCAATAGAATTAATCCTATCATCATAAAAAAACCATAGGGTCTAAAGATAAAACTAGACATAAGTCCATTCAGTATTCCCTTAAATATGCGAACACTAGATGTCCTGTTTTGCCCATGTTCCACTTGATACGTCCAATCTAAATGGGCAGGAATCTCAATAATGCGCCCCCTTAAAATTTCTGCTTTATGAATGATCTCCGGATTGATCGAATAATTGTTGGTCTTTAAATTTAAGGTATCGAGAAACTCCTTCCGATAAGCACGCGCCATTCCCGTAAAACTATGCAGGTTTATACCCGATGTATGCCGCATTAATCTATTTAAAGCTTTGCTCATCAAAAGCCTGTGGAAAGGTACTTTTGTAGACTTTCCTCCTTTCATATAGGGCGAAGCGATCACGATATCTGCATCTTCTTTAATCGCCGCATCCATCAATCTTTCTACATGTTCAGGCCCAAAACTAAGATCAATGTCCAAGACAACGATATACTGGCCTTGAGCCTTTTTGAATCCGCGTCGCAATGCGCCTCCCAGGTTCAGATTGACAATATTATGAACCACCGAAACATTCGGTCGTGATTTCGCAAATTCTTCTGCCAGGGATCCTGTATCATCACTACTACCATCATTTACAATAAGGATATCCCAATCGTATTTCTTACCCAATGATCTCAGTTGATCAACAAGAATTGTCAAGCATTCGGTTATAATGCTGGCTTCATTAAAGGCAGGCAGTAAAATTGTGACAGAAGGGTTGGTTGATCCCTTCCCTGAAATATTTGTTGTTTCCATTGATTTGTGTACTGTTTCCATTTCTCTCTATATTATCAATATCCTTTTATCGTAGCCTTGTAAAGGGGGGCAGGCTTTTTCTATGTCTTTCCAATTTTATTCTTCATATGCTATTCCCTCAACGCTGATTTTTTGATCACCCTGCTAGCGTGTTCTTCCATTGTTACCAATGTATAATGCCGACCCAATGCTCTTATGACCTTCCTGAATGTCTTTTGCTTTTCTTCACTGGAGAGGTTCATACCCGGAAAAGTATCCAGGCCTGTGACCTTGTCGCCACCAATCAAGTCCAATGGATGCAACAGAAAGCTGGGGCTTGTCCTGGTTATTTTACACAAATAAATAGCCGTTTTCAGATAGAACATCATCAGTGACCTGGAGATAGAGCTAAGATACATCAGGTAAGTCATATGTATCGGAGTTCTAAAAATGGGCATTGTTGTGACCGGAATTTCAAGTAATTTTCTATTGCCTTTTAACTTCCAAAAATGAGGCTTAAGTTTTCTAAAGGCATCTGAAAATTTACCAAAAAGTTCCTTTCTTTCCTTCTTTTCTTCCTTTGATAAATTAGCTGTCCGGAAATAATACATACGCGCAAGCGGTCCAATACTAGTTGGAAAAGTAGAAGCATCATAAGTATATCCTTTGTCTGCCAAAATTTCCATTAAGCTGTTATTCCAGCTAAATCCTGGCCCCCTGAATCCGGTAGGTTCCTTGCCACTTGCAGATTGGATTGCCTGATGTGACTTGTCAATCTCTTCTATCAATTCCTCCCTGGAGTACAGATGCAGGTAAGTTTCGTGATTAAATGAATGGTTGGCAATGTTATGACCAGCTTCAGCCAACATCCTGATATATTGCTTGTTTTTCTCATATACAGCGTCCTGACCCACAATAAAGAAAGTGATCTTCAACTCTAATTCCTCAAGAAGTTCCAATACATGAGGGACGATAGTTTCAAAATAGGAAGGATGGGTTTTCCAACCCTCAACCCCGTGGTTCTTCATATAAGACCAATGGTTGTCCAAGTCCAGGGATAGGCTGGCAATAGGCTTTGGCATCCTTTTTTCGCGTTTGGTTTATCTCTTCCTAACTGATTGAAACTCATGTTTGTATTCATCTACAAACGAATTTACATGCGTAACAACTGAGTTATTATTGACCGAATCATTTACGAACTGTGAGGTATTGAGTACGAAGAAATCCGGATGTTTGGTATGTATTTTAGGTATTATTTCTGAATAATTCAACACTTGTAAGGGCTGCACTTTAAATGCCCTGTTGATATGAGAAGATTCAATATCCGATTCATCAAAATCGGGATACAGATCCTTGACCCCCTCTAAAAATAAGGCTTTCAGCTCGGAATCTGTTTTAGACCAATAAGGATGATCAGCTGGGATATATTTTGGGAAAAATGTTATTTGCTGTCCTGCAGTTTGTACCTGGTCTACCAGTGTACTTATACCAATGACCCCTGTGAACGGGGAATTATCGTCCCCCATATTCAAGATATAATACGGTGTCAATGGTTTGTTGGTTGTCAAAACCAGACAAACTACACCCTGATATTCAATGGCCTGCTCATTATTAACCACTTCACACAAGCCAGGATCAGTTACTTTCTCCAGCACGTTTAAAGGTGCGGTAAAAACAACTTTATCAAAATGTTCAACAGATTCCTCATAATAAATATTAACACCTCCACCCTCGGCTGGTTTAATACTTTTAACCTGTGTTTCAAGGTGTATGTTGGAATTATTTTCATTTAGCAACTGTTCCAATTTATCGAACACAGTCTTATAGCCGCCCGTTACATATCCCATATAATCTTTCTCTACAGGATATTCCCGTGCCTTAAATAGCCTTTTTATATATGTCCATATGAATACGCCTGAAACTCTTGTGTAGTTCTTGCCTAGTTTGGAGCGCAAGAGAGGAGCCCAGAATTTATTGAAATTCCTCTTACCACCCATCTTGATCAACCAATCCTTAACTGTTATTTTCTCCAGTTTCTTCCAATCATCAATCCTGGAACCATAGAAAATAGTATACGCTAATCGCATCTTGTCCCATATATTCAAAAGAGGAAATAGAAAGTAATCTTTTGGGCTATTTAGCGGATAGAAAGATCTATTCACGTAATACCCGGTCAGCGCACGCGTCCAATTTAACTTGGATCCCAGACCAATCTCTTCGATCAAGCGTATTAAACTTCCATCCGTCGGTACGATGACATGGTAAAATTTGTCCCAAATAAATTTACCGTAGTTGTAATAAGTGGATAATCCTCCAGGTTGGGATTCCCTTTCAAATACTTTTACCGTAGCATTCAATTGAGTAAGGCGGTAGGCCAGGACTAAACCCATCAATCCACCACCAATGATTCCAATTTTCAGATCCTTCGCATCGTTCATCGATCCATTAGTTGATGTATTAATCAAGGGTATGTCGGTCTTTATTTGTATTAGACGATCAGATTCCCGCATATCATGAGCATAAATTACACTTCTTCAACATATAAGTCCTGTTATTCTTTGTCCCAGGGAATGCATTTAAAGCCTGCCGCTTTAAAGTTTCTTTTTGAAATATAATTTTGTCCATTATTTCCTTCTACACCGGACTGCAAAGTAAAAGGAATTCCCAGAGTTAAAAAACTAAATTATTCACAGCGATTAAGGAAGTGAAAAAAAATAGTTGAAAGGGCGAAGTATCATGTGTAATGCACTGTCGCACAAATTATTTCATCGAAAAATCCCTTTAAATCTGAATGAGTACAGCTAGCAATTTATGGTTCTGTAGATTGCACAAATAAATGTATCTTCCCAAATTAATTTTTAATGCCCCGGAATAACCCGCAATACAATGAAAAAGAATCTTAAAAAAGTTCTCGTCGGTCTTGCTATCCTAATAGCTATAATAGCTGTTGCTGGATACTTCTTTTTGAAACCGGCCGAAGTAAAAGTGCTGGTTTTTTCCAAAACCGAGGTATTCAGGCATAATTCCATAGAAGACGGAATCGCAGCGATAGAAACACTTGGACTGGAAAATGGTTTTACCGTGGTAGCTACGGAAGACGCTCAGTTTTTTAAAGAGGAAAATTTAAAAGACTTCATGGCCGTAGTTTTTTTGAATACTACAGGTGATGTACTCAATCCCGTACAGCAAAGCCAGTTGGAACGATTTATCCAGGCGGGAGGCGGATTCGTCGGAGTTCATGCAGCTACCGATACAGAATACGGTTGGCCCTGGTACGGGAAATTAGTCGGCGCTTATTTCGAAAGCCATCCTATTGATCCCAATGTTCAGGAGGGTGTCGTCCAGGTAACAAATTCGAATCATATATCTACCCAAGACCTCCCGACCAGTTGGAAGATCCAAGATGAATTTTACAACTTCAAATCAATAGACCCCAACAATCAGGTAGTAATGACCATCAATGAGTCTACTTACACAGGGGGAACGAATGGCGATTTCCATCCTATGGCCTGGTATAAGGAATATGATGGCGGCAGGTCATTTTATACAGCTCTCGGACATACTAGTGAGCAGTTCAGCGATCCTCTCTATATCAATCACCTGCTTGGAGGTATCAAATATGCTATTGGCTTAGGTAATCCGGTAGACTACGGGAAGGCCTATGCAGAATTGGTTCCTGAAGAAAATCGGTTTAGTAAGGTGACTTTCATACAAAATCTCTATGAACCCATGGAGCTGGACTTTCTTAGTAAGGACAAAATAATCTACATAGAAAGACGTGGTGGTATCCACATCTATGATCTGGCACAAAAAACTGATTCCTTACTCACAACACTACCGGTTTTTTCAGGCCTTGAAGATGGATTATTAGGCATGGCAGTGGATCCCAACTATTCGGAAAATAATTGGATCTATCTCTATTATTCAAATCCGGAAAAAGATGTACAACACTTATCCCGTTTTGAGCTTACTAATGACCACTTAGTGTTAGAATCTGAGAAGATCTTACTTGAGGTTCCCACGCAGCGAGTAGAGTGTTGCCACTCTGGTGGTTCCCTGGAATTTGGACCGGATGGGAACTTGTACTTATCTACTGGCGATAATACAAATCCCCATGCTTCAGACGGTTTTGCACCCATTGACTCTCGGGAAGGCCGCAGCCCCTGGGATGCCCAAAAATCCAGTGCCAATACGAATGATCTCAGGGGGAAAATCCTCAGAATAAAACCGGAAGACGACGGCACATACAGTATCCCTGATGGAAATCTCTTCCCGGAGGGTACTCCCAAAACCCGACCGGAAATCTATGTGATGGGAAACAGGAATCCGTACCGAATATCTATTGATTCAAGAACCAAGTATCTTTATTGGGGCGAAGTTGGTCCCGATGCTAATGCAGATTCTCTTAATGTTGGTCCAAAAGGTTATGACGAAATAAACCAGGCCAGGGAAGCCGGGAATTTTGGCTGGCCCCACTATATAGCGAATAATAAGCCTTATAATACCAGGGACTTTACAGCTCAAACCACCGGACCAATTTTTGATTCAGTACAACCGATAAATCAATCTGCGAATAACACTGGCCTTAGGGAATTGCCTCCGGTTCAGCCTGCAATGATCTACTATCCATACAGTAATTCAGAAGAATTTCCCGGACTTGGAACTGGTGGACGAAATGCCATGGCCGGACCTATATACTACAGTGAAGATTTTGACGACAGCGGTCACAACTGGCCCGACTTTTTCGATGGTAAGTTATTGGCGTATGATTGGATGCGGGGATGGATTTTTGCTGTAGCCATGGACGAAGAAGGTGCATTTAGTAAAATGACGCAAATCGTTCCCAATATGAAATTTTATAACCCCATTGATATGGTATTTGGTCCTGATGGGGCATTGTATGTCCTGGAATATGGAACGGGATGGTTTACACAAAATCCGGATGCCAGTCTCTCCCGAATAGAATTTGTAAAAGGAAACAGGACGCCTCTTGCGCAAATTACCGCTGATAGAACCATTGGAGGTCTCCCAATGGAAGTACATTTTGAAGGCCGGAACTCCATCGATTATGACGGGGATACACTGAACTATGAATGGGATTTTGGAGACGATGGTTCCGTATCAAACGAGATGAATCCCTCGCATACGTTTGAAAAATCGGGTAAATACAAAGTGCTGTTGCGAGTTACAGATGATGAAGGAAATACAAACCAAACAGAAACTGAAATTCTCGTTGGTAATGAATTACCCAATGTCTCATGGGAAATTGTTAAGGGTAACAGTAGTTTCTATTGGCCGAATGAGGAGTTGGATATTGAATACATTGTAGCAGTAAGTGATGCAGAAGACGGTAGCCTGTCTGCAGGGAATCTTGATCCATCTCTTGTTACTGTATCTTTTAACTACCTGGCTCAGGGAAGTGATAATATAATCGGCGCCAAATCACATGCTGAAATGGCTAGTTCGGCCTATGTAAGTATTGGTAAAACACTGATAGAAGGTTCTGATTGCCTTGCGTGTCACAAGGAAAAGGATGCTTCAATAGGGCCCTCATATTTAGATATTGCCGAGCGTTATGCTGAAGATGAAACTGCCCCTGTGAACCTGGCTGGCAAGATCATTAACGGGGGTGCCGGCAATTGGGGGGAAACAGCCATGGCTGCCCATCCCAGCATTACGGAAACAGAGGCAAAGCAAATGGCTGAGTATATCCTTTCCCTCTATAAAGATCCAGAATCGCGTTCAAAAAGTCAGCCTACCAAAGGTAGGTTCAAGGGCTCAGAACATGTAGGGGCTTCTGAGAATGGTAGCTATTTACTTACTGCCAGTTATACAGATCAAGGTGGGGGCGTCATAGAACCCTTGACAGGACAGAGCATGATGGTATTAAGGCATCCCAGGCTGGAAGCTGAAGCCTATGAAGAAGGCTCGGCATCAAAAATGTCTATAACCCCTGATATGGTGCCCGGTTTAGAAGAGGAT
>JAOTYW010000183.1 GCA_029861705.1 Flavobacteriaceae bacterium | reverse complement strand
GTTGAGCCTTTTTCTAAGATCAGAAACAAGCATCTTGTTGTGATCTTCATTCTTGTTGAACTCAATGTTCATAGACCTGTTTTTTCAGCGAATAAATATACGGAGTAATATTGAGTACCTTTGATTGAATAGCACAGGAACTATGGGAAAAACAGTAAAATGGGGAATTCTTGGACTGGGAAATATTGCCCATAAATTTGCGCTGGACCTGGCATTGGTGCCCCAAGGTGAGCTTGTGGCCGTCGCTTCCAGAAGCCTGGAAAAAGCAAAGGATTTTGCCAACTCAATTCCACAGGATCCCAAATATCAACTGGGGAGTTATGAAGCCTTATTTGAGAATGATGAAGTTGAGGTTATTTATATAGCCACACCGCATCACGCCCATAAGAAATGGGCAATTGAGGCAATGAAGCACGGCAAACATGTCCTTTGTGAAAAGCCTGTGGGGATCAATAAAGGGGAAGTTGCGGATATGATCGCCTGTGCCAGGGAAAATAATGTCTTTTTGATGGAAGGACTCTGGTCCAGGTTTAACCCTGCTCTCCTCAAAATGAAGGCAGTGATAGATGGGGGCCTAATAGGGGAGGTGAAATTTATTCAGGCCGACTTTGCCTTTAATGCCATGGGCAGATCTTTGGAGAGCAGGGTATGGAATCCAGAGCTTGCAGGCGGCACCTTATTGGATATTGGGATTTATCCGATCTTTTTAAGTTATTGGTTGCTTGGTCTCCCTGAGAAAATTAGCGCAGAAGCCCATTTTCACCCCCTGGGTGTTGATCAACAACTCTCCATGCTCTTCACCTATCCCGATGCCTATGCCAATCTGCATTCGTCTTTTACTTGCGAATCTGAAATGCAGGCAACTATTGGGGGTACAAAAGGTCATATTCTGATCCATCCACGCTGGCATGAGACCAATGGATTTACAGTGGTCACGGATGAGCGTACAGATGTAGAAGAAATCACCAAAGGCAAGGGCTATACACATGAAATTGAAGAAGTACATCGTGTTCTTGGATCTGGGGCGCTCCAAAGCCCTTACTGGTCCTGGGAAAATAGTTTGGATTTAGTAGGTTTAATGGACGAGGTACGGGCACTTATTGGCCTTAGGTATCCTTTTGAAAAGGCGGACTAGGTTCTTTCAAAAATCATATATTTACCATCTAAACCCCCTTAAACAAACAAACATGGGTATGAATAAAAATACCGTCCTGGCCTGGGCCACTTTTATAATGATCATTGTAGGTCTCGGCTTGATCGCGCTGGGCGCTTTCCGTTATGATGATATCGCCGGTTGGGGATTTGCCTCCGTCGGCATCGGCTTCTTTGCGATCGCATGGGTGTTTAACGCCTTAAAAGGGAGGGTATAAACATACGCCAACTAGTAATAATCATATTGTACTTATTTAATTATGTCGGATGACAAAAAGGTGATCTTCTCCATGTCCGGAGTCACCAAAACCTATAAAAATGCAAACACCCCGGTCTTAAAAGACATTTACCTCAGTTTCTTTTACGGGGCGAAGATCGGTATACTGGGTTTGAATGGATCCGGGAAATCAACATTGCTTAGAATCATTGCAGGTACAGATAAAAATTACCAGGGCGATGTAGTTTTTGCTCCTGGATATAAAGTGGGCTTGCTGGAACAAGACCCTCAATTAGATCCTTCCAAAACTGTGCTCGAAATTGTTAAAGAAGGCGTTGCCGAGACAGTTGGCATCCTGGATGAATACAACAAGATAAACGACTTGTTTGGCCTTCCTGAATACTATGAAGATGCAGACAAGATGCAGAAGCTCATGGACAAACAGGCTGTGCTACAGGATCAAATAGATGCGAGCAATGCCTGGGAACTGGACACCAAACTGGAGATAGCCATGGATGCCCTGCGCACGCCTGTTGGAGATACTAAGATTGAAGTACTTTCCGGGGGAGAACGCAGAAGGGTAGCACTCTGTCGCCTTTTATTACAACAGCCGGAAGTGCTGTTGCTGGATGAGCCGACCAACCACCTGGATGCCGAATCCGTGCATTGGCTGGAACATCATTTAGCCGGGTATAAGGGGACGGTCATTGCAGTAACGCACGATAGGTATTTCCTGGATAATGTGGCCGGATGGATACTGGAATTGGATAGAGGAGAAGGCATTCCATGGAAGGGGAATTACAGCAGCTGGCTTGATCAGAAAGCCAAGCGATTGGCCCAGGAGGGAAAGCAGGAGTCTAAACGTCAGAAAACCCTGGAGCGCGAGCTGGATTGGGTAAGACAAGGTGCTAAGGGCAGGCAGGCAAAACAAAAAGCCCGTCTAAAAAGCTATGACAAGTTGCTGAATCAGGATCAGAAACAGCTGGAAACTAAATTAGAGATATATATCCCGAACGGGCCTAGATTAGGAACCAATGTTATCGAAGCCGAAGGAGTGAGTAAGTCATTTGGGGATAAATTACTCTACGAAGACTTGAATTTTAATTTACCCCAGGCCGGAATTGTTGGGATCATAGGTCCCAACGGGGCAGGGAAAACTACGATCTTTAAGATGATCATGGGCGAAATAGAGCCGGATAGAGGAACATTCTCTGTTGGAGAAACCGCAAAACTGGCCTATGTAGACCAAAGCCACTCAAATATCGACCCGGAAAAATCTATCTGGGAGAATTTTAGCGACAATCAGGAACTCATCATGATGGGGGGCAGGCAAGTTAATTCACGGGCCTATTTAAGTAGGTTTAACTTTTCAGGAAGTGAACAAAATAAGAAAGTGAATATGCTTTCCGGAGGAGAAAGAAACAGACTCCATCTCGCGATGACCTTAAAAGAGGAAGGTAATGTATTACTTTTAGACGAGCCAACTAATGATTTAGATGTCAACACTTTAAGAGCATTAGAAGAAGGCCTTGAAAATTTTGCTGGTTGTGCGGTGATCATTACGCACGACCGATGGTTCCTCGATCGGATATGCACACATATTTTGGCTTTTGAAGGAGACTCCAAGGTATATTTCTTTGAAGGCTCTTTTTCCGACTATGAGGAAAACAAAAAGAAGCGTTTAGGCACAGATATTATGCCCAAACGTATTAAGTACAAGAAATTAATACGGGAGTAAGACCTATTAATAGTCCTCGTTTGGATACCAGTCGAGTTGAATGACTTCGATATCCGGATCGCCACTATATACCATCTCTTTGAATGCAGCAACATCGCTGACATCCGGCCTGCCCCGATAATGGTACGGATACACCTGCCGGGGTGCAAAATCTAAAACAGCACTGGCTGCGCTTTCCACGGTCATAGTATAGGGTAGATTCATACATACAAAGGCGATATCAATATTCTTTAAGGCCCGCATTTCCGGGATATCTTCAGTATCCCCTGAGATATAGACCTTTTTTTCACCAAACTGGAGCACATAACCGTTACCCCGGCCCTTGCCATGAAAATTAAGAGCCTCTTCCCGCAAGTTGTACATGGGGATCGCACTAATATTTATTTCGTATCGTTCTTTGCTCTCTCCATTATTCAGCACATCTATTTGTGGCGTAAATGTCTCGGGCATCTTATCGGCCACGGCCTGGGGTACTATAATCTTTGCTTTGGCAGTAGGCAGTGCTTCCAGGGTTTCCATGCTAAAATGATCGCCGTGTATATCCGTAATTAGTATTAAATCCGGATCTTCCAGACCACTGAATTGGGTCACAGGCCCTACCGGATCCACATAAATAACGACAGAACTGCATTCTAGTACCAGGGTGCCGTGGGCAATAGGCGTAATCTTTACCTCTTTAAGGTCATTAGCAACTTCTTCCTTGGCAAATTCATCAGCAATTGTGGTTTTAGACTTTACCTTACAGGATATTAATGTGGTGATAATAAAAAAAATCAGGAGTGTACGTAACGAATACATAGATCACGGAATTTATAGGTTATATTATTGTAAATGAGATATATATGTAGCTAATTATACATAATTTCACCTACATAAAGGTACATAATGATGACATAGAAGCTTCTTACAGAGCTAAATTTTTAAGAAAATATAATCTAAAATGAATCCTGCTGCGTATATAGACTGACATTAACAAAAACTCTTTTAAAAAAATTAGTTAATTATCATCACTATGACTGAAGCAAAAAATAATAATGGGTTAAAAGTTATTGCCGGATTATTAGGCGTTGTATTATTGGCCACGATTATTTACACTGTAAGCCTTTACAGAGACAAAAAGCAAACCACTGTACAACTTACTCAAGAAAAAGAATTAGTAGTAGAAGATCTGAATAGCTTAAAGTCGGAATACGACAAAGCCATTTTAGAGAGTAATGCTACCAATGAAGAATTAGTGGCGGCACGTGACAGGATCGCACAGTATATCGATTCTGTTCGTACTATGAAAGCCGACATTTCATCTCTTTCGAGGTATCGAAGACAAGTTGCTGTTCTTAAGAAAGAACGCGAATCATTGTTAAAGCAGGTTGATTCCCTCACAAGGTCTAATACCTTGATAGCCATGCAACGTGATAGCACGTATGCTGAACTTGAACAACAAACTGTTTTTAGCGATTCGCTAGTGGTTCAGAATACCCAATTGGCGGATGCTGTTGAACGAGGTTCTGCATTGAATCTTTCACAATTCACTGTTGATGCTGTTAAGGAGCGAAATACCGGAAAATTGGTATCCACTTCCAGAGCATCCAGAACTGATAAGCTTAAAATATGCTTTACAGTTGCTGATAATGTGATTGCTGAAGCAGGAGATCGCGAATTCCTGATCGAAGTATTAGATCCACAAGGAAATTTACTTGGCGGCGCCAGTTCTAAGTCAAATGAGGAAGGGGCTACTGTAAGCTATAGCAAAGGCACATCATTCTATTATGAGAATCAGAATTTAGATGTGTGTGATTTTATCAACAAACCAGCCGGAGATTTCCAGAAAGGAAATTATATGGTGAATGTGTATGATAATGGCCTTAAACTTTTAGGAACGTCTAAGTTTACGCTCAAATAATTTTCACTATTGAACGCAAAAAAGGGGAGATGGTTCTAAACTGTCTCCCTTTTTTTATTTCTTCAAAGATCCAACCATGTCTTCGGGCTTCACCCAGGCATCATATTCTTCTTCGGTAACATAGCCCAGGCGGATAGCTTCTTCCCTCAAGGTGGTCCCATTTTTATGTGCTTCATTTGCTATTTCAGCTGCCTTATAGTATCCTATTTTAGTATTGAGCGCTGTCACAAGCATCAGGCTATTGTTGAGCAAGGTCTGAATGACTTCGTGATTAGGTGTTATCCCTTGAGCACAATGTGTGTCGAAACTAATACAAGCATCCCCTAACAGCCTTGCTGATTGAAGGATATTCGCAGCCATCATCGGTTTAAAAACATTTAATTCATAATGGCCTTGTGCGCCTCCAATTGTCAGGGCTACATCATTCCCCATTACCTGGGCACATACCATAGTCAGGGCTTCACATTGAGTTGGATTCACTTTTCCCGGCATGATAGAACTTCCAGGTTCGTTGGCCGGAATACTGATCTCACCAATACCCGACCTCGGGCCCGAGGCCATCATGCGGATGTCATTGGCGATCTTGTTGAGCGATACGGCAAGTTGTTTTAAGGCGCCATGACTTTCTACTAAAGCATCGTGAGCAGCCAGGGCTTCAAACTTA
>JAOTYW010000182.1 GCA_029861705.1 Flavobacteriaceae bacterium | reverse complement strand
ATACGTATATCTACAAAAGCGATGGCACCGAGAAAATCTGGAGGCTGGATCCTGCAACGCTGCAGGAAATTGATTATATCCAAACCGTCACCGATCGTTCTATTTTCAATAAAGCCAATGAATTGGAATACGTAGATGGAAAGATCTATGCCAATGTCTGGCAAAAAGAAAGTATGATGATCATCAATGCCAAGTCCGGTGCTATAGAAGGGGTCGTCAATTTTGGCGGACTTAAAAACAAAGTAAAACAACATGCAGAATTAGATGTTTTCAATGGAATAGCCTATCATCCGGAACGTAAAACACTTTTTGTTACCGGTAAGAATTGGGATACCTTATTTGAGGTTCGCATAATCCCAAGGAAAGAATGAACATTTACGAAAAAAAGATACGCGTTGTCCAGGCCGATCTGGACGAGTTGGATCATGTAAATAATGTTCGCTATGTACAATGGATCCAAGACATTTCCAAAGAGCATTGGGAGCATATAGTTCCCAAAAAAATCCGCGCAGATATGATCTGGGTAGTAAGGCGACATGAGATTGTGTACAAGTTGCCATCCTTTTTAGATGATAGCTTAGTTATTAAAACTTATATTTTAAAAAATCAAGGCTTTATCTCTACACGAATTGTTGAATTTTTTGATGCCAAAACCAAAAGACTGAAGATCAAAGGAAGTACAGATTGGTGTTTGTTGCATGGCAAAACCGGGAAACCTATACCGATTTCTGAAGAAATTCATATCTTGTTTGAAACACAATCACCCTAACCATTTTTTAGTGCTCCCTGATAAGTCCTTTTTGATAAAAGGAGCAGGACTCTTTTTAGCGAAATTTGGTGCTTATAAAGGAAACCTTAGTTATTCTATGGTTTCTCTATAGCATTGACTTGCAGGGGCTTTGTATTTTGTATCCAAATATCCTTTTTGGTGGAGTATTCGTACCTCATATTGGATTCTGAAGCAACGTCCAACCTGCAGTTGGAACATTTCCTGGATGACTACCAAGACTTTATGTTTTTGGGCCATGCATCTTCCGGGGAGGAAGGCTTGAATTCCATTCTCAAATTTTTGCCGGATGTAGTTTTTGTGCGCCTCAATGACAGCGCGACAGAATATTTCAATATGATTACGGGATTATATCAGTATATCAAACAATTACCCGTATTTATTGGAATATCTGATTCTAAGACGCATGCCTACGAGGCCATCAAACACAATTTTTTTGACTATTGGCTCTTGCCTTACAACGAATTCAATATTCGAAAGTCAATATTTAAACTGAGAAATAATCTGCCAACGGAAAAGGAAACTTCCACCTTGGTATTAAAATCCTATAAAGACTTCCATTATTTGGATATGGATGAGATCCTGTATTTAAAAGCGGATAATAATGCGACCGACTTCTTTATGAAGGATGGTAGACGGATCAGTGCCTATAAAACGCTAAAAAGCTTTGAAAGTCAGTTACCGGCCCATTTTATACGAATCCATCAGAGTTACATCCTGAATACTAATTATGTTTCCAGGATCAATTATGGGAAATCTGTTTGTTTCTTAAAAACCGGTTCTGAACATCTTCCTTTCTCCAAGTCCTACAGGGCTAATATTGACAGTTTGAAAGAACGACTGTCAAAAAATACCATTTCTTCAGCTAATTAGTCGAATTCTCATAGAAACCGACTGAATTCTCTTAAAAGTCGGTCAACTACCCTGAAAATGCTTTTTCGAAAGGGTAGCGCTTTTTGTCCTTGTAGTTTAGTGTAAGCGCAAAGTAAAAATAACTAGAACCCCGATAAAACATTTAATTATGAAAAAAGTATTTAGCATTTTAGCAGTTGTAGTAATGTGTGCAGGATTATTTTCTTGTGAAGCTGAAACCAACTTAGACGAAACACAAAATCTTTTTGAAACAAATGCATGTGACGGTTGTAGTGATGAGACTGATGACCGTGACGATCCGGATGGTGGCAATTAAAACCCAATATATTTATTAAAAGAGCTCTGAAGGAAACTTTGGAGCTTTTTTTTTTATCTTGTATGGACCATATGAGCCTACACCTCCTCCCATATCGTGTCTTTCTCCTCTCCTTTTTTAGTCTAATAGGAAGTTATTCCTGTCAGGAAACACAGGAATCTCCAAAGCTTGCTGCAGTTGAAGCAAAGGATAGTACCTTGAGTTGGATTGATAAGGGTAAGGAAAAGTCCATCGATAAAATGGTAAGGAAGACCTATCTGGACAAAGCCTACTCCAGGACATTAGTTAATAAACAAGACACCACCTATATCAGAAATCTGGGCAGATTGTCCCTGGCCTATTTACAGCTGCCCGATAATTCTAAATTTCAAGAAGTTAATGATCTTCTGATTTCCATAGCGGAAAGTTCAAAAGACTCTTCAGCCCTTGCGAATGCCTTCTGGGACAGAGGTTCTTTCTATAAACAGAATTCGGTTATGGATAGCTCTTTCCTTTACTATGACCAGGCGCATAAAATATTTTTAGCGCTGGACGAGAAATCTGATGCGGCAAAATTGTTGCGCAATATGGCTGTTATACAAAATAATGTCAGGGATTATGTGCAAGGGGAGAGCAACCTGGTCAAGGCCATTGAACTCTTTAAAGAATTAGACGATTATGAAAAACTATATAAATCCTATAATTCCCTTGGGATCACGCAAAGTAATTTACAGAATTATGAGAAAGCGCTGGAATACTACGAAGAGGCATTAAAATACTTAAATGCGTCAAATCCAGGGGACCATTTCAGGCTGAAGATTATTAATAATATGGGGATGGCGCATCTGGACAATGGGAAATTTGTAAAAGCAAGTGAATATTTCTCCCAGGTAATCAACTTGCCCCAGGCTGAGACTATTGATCCTGCAACATTTGGCCGCGCGCTTACCAATTTAGGGATCACAAAAGTGAAGCGATCCGCCAGTCCGGAACGACCTGAAGAATATGATAAGGCTTTATTCGTCCTTGACGCTTTAGAAGATTATGCGGGGCTCTCCAAAACCTTATTTGCCCTGGCAGAATTTTATAGTATTACTGGGGATAATTCAAAATCCATTGAGCGGGCACAACGTGCACTGAAGTTTGCACGCATGACCAATAACAATGAAAGAGAGCTAGCCTCTTTAAAATTACTTGCAAGCGTTGATACAGATAATGCAAGCAAGCATAGTGCAGCCTATTTTGCATTACAAGATAGTTTGCTCACAACGGAGCGTCAACTTCAGAATAAGTTTGCTAGAATTCAATTTGAAACCGATGAAGCTTTAGCAGAGAATGAATTGCTAGCACGACAACGCGTTTTATGGCTAGGTCTTGCCATTGGCTTTTTATTATTGGCCTTATCTGTATATATTATAGCAGCCCAACGAGCACGAAACCAAAAGTTGAGGTTTCTTCAGGAACAGCAGGAGACCAATCAGGAGATCTTTAACTTGATGATGAAACAAAATCAACGGCTGGAGGAAGGAAAGCAACTGGAACAGCAGCGCATATCTGAAGAATTACACGATGGTATCCTGGGCCAGATGAACGGAATTAGAATGGTTCTGCTCGGACTCAATGCAAAATCGGATCTGAATGCAGTAGATATGCGTTCCGATGCCATTGACAAATTGCAGGAAGTCCAGGAAGAGATCCGGAATATCTCCCATGCACTTAATGATGCTTCCATTCAGAAGGTCAATAACTTCCTTACCTCTGTGACTGAATTATTGGAATCCACAGGAGAAAGTGCCGGACTCAAGTACACTTTGGACTATGACAAAGACTTTGATTGGGACAACCTTTCCGGAGAGATCAAGATCAATTTATACCGTATTTTGCAGGAGAGTATTCAGAATTGTGTAAAGCACGCAAACGCTACGGAGATCAATATAGAATTTACGGTTACTGATGGAGAAATACAGGCCACGATACGAGACAATGGTAATGGCTTTAAGAGGGACAAGCAAAAAAGTGGCATCGGACATAAAAATATAGAATCCAGGATTCAGAAATTAGGTGGTAGCTGGCATATTGAAAGTACTCGTGGACGAGGAACACTCGTTATTGCCTTTATACCTTTAGACGGAATGCGGAGTCCGTACGAAATAAAAGAGACAAAACCAGTCAAGACAAAACATAAGCAAAAAATTGCCGGATGAGCACTTTACGTATACTAGCAGTTGATGACCACGAAATGACGACTATGGGGTATAAATATATCCTGGAAGACGAGCCTGTGGGTGAATACGACATTCATATGGACACAGCGAAGGATTATGAATCCGGAAAGGAAAAATTGGAACGCTCTCTTCAATCGTTCCCTTATGATATTATCCTTTTGGATATTCAATTGGCACAACGCAGTGAAGTGCCTCCTAAAACGGGAGAGGATTTGGGTATTTATGCCAGGGAGGTCTCCCCAAATTCTAAGATCGTATTCATGTCCTCTTATAGCGATAACTACAGGATCAATAGCATTCTTCAGACGGTAGATCCCGAAGGCTATATGGTTAAGACGGAAATAGACCAACATACGTTACGAGAAATGATCCCCACAGTCATGGACAATCCTCCTTATTATACGCATAAAGCACTAGCTGCTATCAGGCGAAAAATGGCAAACGACGACATTGGCCTTGACACCACGGACAAAAAGATTCTTCATTTACTATCGATCGGGACTAAAACAAAAGATATGGTAGACCATCTTCCGCTTTCTCTTCCCGGAATAGAAAATAGAAAAAGGCAAATCAAATCTCTCTTTGGAATTGAAAAACAAAATGATCAGGCTTTAATAAATGAAGCAAGGCACCGGGGATTCATTTGATAGAATTTCCTTTACACCACAATTTTTGCCACCTCCCCAGACGAAGTAGGCCATTTCACAACAAAAAATATAAACCATAGAAACTCTATGGTTTATCTGCAATTTTGTTCAACTATGAATATATAATTTTGCAGATAAGACGTATACCGTTAACATAAGTTCCCTATGTTAAAGAGAAGAATTGATTATAGCAAAATTTCCAACTTTACCATAGGTAATAACATTTCATTGTACAGTTTAGATTCGTTCAGAAATAATCTGGAAATGGAGTATTTCGCCGAAGTCAATATTGCAAATATTGACGGTGACGATAAAGGATCCGACCTTGTTATTGAATTTCAAAGCAATTTCAGCTTGGTTGAATTCCTGAATCAAATAAAGAAAAGAAATATCGGTCAAGTTAACCGAATGAGCATAGATGATTATCAAGACATGACGTTCACTAATTCCCTGGAGCAATTAAGAGCGCAGAATATTCGGCCCATAGGTCTGGAAGAGCTAAATTTTTGCTTTAGTGATTGCGAGATCACGATTAAAATGATCTACCCGAACAGTATTGAAGATCAACTAGGTAACATATTTAGAAAGCTTGAAAGGCATTATAAACATTTCGCTTCTAGTAATAGTGGACAACCTGCAGAAATTTTCATTCCTGTCTTTGAGGAGAATTTGGCAGATAATTTAGATCAGGCTTGTTTTACGAAAGATGGTCCTTCAAGTAAAAAAGATTATTTCAATTTCTGGGGAATTTATTTTTCTCATAATGATGATGCCGTAATTTATGATCTCAAGACAAGGTCCATTATTTCAGGCGACCTTTATATGTTGAGCTAGTAAAAATCAAATGGAAAGCCGATAATTAGGGCTATTGGTTTTCCATTTTACGGCTTTTTATCCCACGAAAAGAGGCTTTTCAGACATCCAACTATTTATTTTGGTTTTAATAGACATCTAATCGGA
>JAOTYW010000181.1 GCA_029861705.1 Flavobacteriaceae bacterium | reverse complement strand
CCCCATTGGATTATTCGATTCGGGCATTGGCGGCCTTAGCATTTGGCAGGCAATTCATGCTATGTTACCGCGCGAAAGCACCCTGTACCTTGCAGACAGTAAGCATGCACCTTATGGCGAAAAGTCCATGGATGAGGTTATAAACCTGGCCGTGAAGAATACGGAGTACCTCCTGGATAACAATTGTAAACTGATCGTTGTAGCCTGTAACACAGCTACCACACAGACCATTTCCCACTTGCGAAAATCCTACGAGGTGCCTTTTATTGGTATAGAACCCGCGATCAAACCCGCAGCCCTCGATACTCAAACCAACAAAGTTGGCGTCTTGGCCACCAAAGGTACCTTGGCAAGTTCCCTCTTTCACAGCACTACTTCAATGCATGCAGCGGGGGTTACGATCTTCGAGCAGGAGGGAACAGGCCTTGTGGAACGGGTAGAAGCAGGAGAATTAGAAGGTCCAGCCTTAGAAAGGCATTTGATGGGCTTGGTACAACCTATGGTTGATGAAGGTATTGACCAGCTTGTTCTTGGGTGTACCCATTATCCTTTCCTGATCCCAAGTCTGAAAAAAATTCTACCAGATACTGTACACATAGTTGATTGCAGTCCTGCTATTGCCAGACAAACTGCGGCAATCTTACTCCAAAACGGACTTGAAAATACAGCTGATGTCCAGCCCCGACATGAATTCTATACGAATGGAGATGTAAAACTCTTATCTCAATTCATACCTCAAAATAGGCCTAATTTCAAAATAGCTTATTTAGATTTTTGAGATGGGATCCGCCTGTAGGTGAGATAGGTAAATGGGAAAGCGTGCTTGGCATCAAAGGAATGGTAGTCTTCTGCAATCAATTCCCATTCCCCGACAGCTAGTTCAGGAAAAAAAGCATCGGCGTCAAATTGGGCGTGTACCCGTGTAAGTTCTACCATATCGCAATAGGGTAGTGCTTGCTTGTATATCTGTCCGCCCCCAATGACATAGGCTGTTTCCTCTTCGTGAACAAAACTAAAAGCTTCTTCAAGTGAAGTTACAACCACACAGTCCGGATGTTCAATGGCATATACGGGATTTCTACTGATCACTATGTGTTTCCTGTCTACCAAGGGTTTCGGAAAACTTTCAAAGGTCTTGCGCCCCATAATGATCTTGTGACCCAGCGTGAGCTTCTTAAACCGCTTAAAATCATCTGGAAGGTGCCATAAGAGCGAATTGTCTTTACCCAGCTCATTTTTATCACCGGCTGCGGCTATCATGATCAGCTTTCCCATTGACTTTTTTTTTTGATGGGTGCTGCCATCGCTGCTTCCTGATCTATTTCTGTTGAAATTTCTTCAATCCTGGCGCGCTGTTTTTCCACAAGTTTTTCGCGTTGCTTTCTTTCCCAATCCCGCCCCATAAATTGATGAGTCACATAGACGTTGAATAAATGGATGGCAAATAGGAATGCCCAAAAGAGAATGGCCCATTTGAACCAATTGTATTCAGCACCATATTTAAAGACCTTATTTAGTAAGACGAGAAAAACACTTCCTACCAGAAAGAGTACAAAATGATAGTACAATCTTTTTTTCTGATTAATTCGCCTCTGCGCATACTCCATTTGCTCGTGTTGAGCCTCATTTAACGGAGCAGATTTCTTTGACGATATCATAATAGGCGATCTTTTATACAAAGATAACGCAAATGTAGATTTTCTGTTTGATGAAAATCTTTGATGGTACAATGTGGAAATGGCATTTTTGTCGGCCAGGAATTCGCAAGCTGACAAAAGGAGTTGCAACATTTTACCAATTTGATAAAAATGCGCTAACTCGTTGTCTAATAGGGACTTTTGACGGAATTTTGTAAAGAATTTAAAATAACCTAATTATGGCTATTAAGAAACAATACCTTAAAAGCAAGCCGGTTTGTAAAGTGACTTTCAGTCTTCCGGCAGAAGAAGCGAACACTGTAGCCGTTGTAGGCGATTTCAATAACTGGAACCCAAGTGACAGTCCATTGAAAAAGCTTAAGAACGGAACGTTTAAAGGAACTTTAGATCTACCAACAGAGAATACATTTGAATTCCGGTATTTGGTAGACGACTACTATCTGAACGATACTGAAGCAGACAGGTTTCAGTGGAATGATTATGCAGGTACGGAAAATGCCGTATTGGAAGTATAAGTAATAGTAGCTAAAAAACAACTCGGGCCTCGGTTTCTAACCGGGGCTTTTTGTTTACTTTCTTCTAGTTTCTTTTCCAAAAATATGGAGTAAATAGGATAAGGATAGTAAACAATTCTAATCGTCCTAACAGCATTAAAATAGTAAGTACCCATTTACCTGCTATGGGGACCTGAGCAAAAGTATCCATAGGCCCAAGTTGGCCTATAGCCGGACCCACATTGCCTAAAGAGGTTGCCACGGCTCCGATTGACGTTAAGAACGGTTGTTCAAAATCATTCAGAATCACTGTCATAACCAGAGACCCCAGGGCAAAAAGAATGAGGTAAAATAGTAAAAATACCTGGATGTGAGTTATCACTCGTGGCGCCACTATTTTCCTGTCTATCTTTATACGTATTATGGCTTTAGGATGAAGCAATCTTCTAAGTTCCAGAAAGGAATTCTTAAAAATAACCAGATGTCTGATAATTTTTATACCGCCACTTGTAGATCCGGCACAGGCGCCAATAAAAAATAAAAGAAAGAATAGTAATGTAAGTACAGGTGTCCAGGCCGTGTAGTCAGCGGAGACGTAGCCTGTAGTAGTAATAATCGAGATGATCTGAAAGGTAGCTTCCCGAAACGCACGTTCAAATTCGCCCCCACGGAAGTAATATACTGCCGTTGTGACAATCAGTATTAGCCCAATTACCAGTGATAAATAAGTCTTGAATTCATCGCTCTTCCAAATTCGTGTGAATCTCCCTTTAAAACCATAATAAATAAGGGTATAGTTGATCCCTGCAATAAACATAAACGCTGCGAGGATATACTGAATAGCCGGTTCGCTGAAATAAGCTATACTGGCATTCTTGGTTGAAAAACCACCTGTGGCCATAGTTGTGAGTCCGTGGTTAAAGGCGTCATAAAAAGTCATTCCATTGAGGAATAACAGGACAATGAGCATTGAAGTTAGCCCCAGGTATATATACCACAGTCGCTTGGCCGTTTCTTTTATCCGGGGGTGGATCTTATCGGAAGTCGGGCCCGGTGCTTCGGCAACAAATAATTCTACGCCACCAATACCTAATAAAGGGAAAATAGCGACTGTTAGAACAATGATCCCCATCCCACCGATCCACTGAGTAAGACTGCGCCAAAAAAGAATGCCTTGAGGCACTGATTCTATATCTTGGATTACAGTAGCCCCTGTTGTCGTGAGTCCTGACACACTTTCAAAAAACGCATTTGAAAGATTTGGCAGCACCCCACTGTAGAGGTAAGGTAGGGCACTGAAAATAGCAACACTGCACCATCCTAGTGCCACGATCAAAAATCCTTCTCGTTTCCCGATCTTTTTAGAAGAATTCCTGCTTAAAAGCCATAGGAGTCCCCCCGTACTCACTGTAGTCACCGCTGAATACAGAATAGGCAGATTATCTTCTGACCCATAGTATGTCGAGAAAAAAAGCGAGGTGAGCATAAAACCGCCAAGCATAATCAATAGCACCCCGATAACATTAATTACGACTCCCGTGTTGATCACTACTTAAAGATTTCTTCTACTTTATGAATGGCTTCTGGCAGTGCCAGGATAATCACCTTATCATTAATTTCAAAATAAAAATCACCATTGGGAACAATGGTTTCTTGGCCCCGTACAACACCGGCTATGATGCATTGGGTAGGCAGGTGCAGATCCTTGACGGGATGCCGTAGTAAGCGATTATTCTTGTGTACTTCAAATTCGATGATCTCACCGTCTACACCGTGCAAGCTAGCTACAGCTTCTACTTTACCTTTTCGCACAAACCTGAATATATCATTGGCGGCGATAAGTTTTTTGTTGATTATGGTGTCGATCCCGATATTTTGCGAAATACGTGTATAGTCTACATTTTCTACCTGGGCAATGGTCTTATAAACGCCTAGTTCTTCTGCCATCATGCTGGCCAGGATATTGATCTCAGAATTAGGGGTAAGAGCTACAAAGGCATCCATTTGTTCCAGCCCTTCTTCTTTAAGTGCATCCACATCACTCGGGTCTGCGTTGATGATAAGAGTATTATCCAGTTCTTCCAGGAATTTCTTTCCGCGATCTTCGCTTTTTAAGACTACCGTAACGGAGTATTTATTTTCTAGCTGTTGAGCAGCGCGCAAAGCAAGGGGTGTACCTCCGATGATCATTACGTTCTTTATGGGTTTCAGCTGCTTGCCAGCAAATTTTCTGGCCGATTCCAGATATTCGCGTTGAGTGGCAATATATAGGTGATCCCCTTTTTGAAGGCGAGTATCTCCTGATGGTATTAGGGTATCGGAACCTCGGAGTAAGGCTATTCCGCGTAAGCTAAAATCTTTATTTCGCTCATCTATTTCCCGAAGCGTGTAATTATTTAACGGACAAGCAGCGTCCAATGTAAAGCCAACTACAGAGATCTTACCATTTTCAAATTCATAGTGATCGGTAAATGAGGCACGCTGCAGCAAACGTTCAATCTCCAGTGCCGCTAATTGTTGTGGGGAGATAAGTACGTCGATGCCCAGTTGTTTGAATCGTTCTTGATCTGAGTCTTTGAGATGCTCAATATTTGATATGCGAGCAATTGTATTCTTTACTCCGAGTTGTTTAGCTAGTATTGCAGCTAGTAAATTGGTTTTTTCTGAAGTAGTGACTGAAATAAAAAGTTGCGCCTTTTTAATTTGTGTATCCTCAAGTATCCCTAAGGTGGCCGCATCACCAGTTATGCACAAAACATCCAGATGTCTGCCGGCCTGGACAAGTGCAGTTTCATCGGTATCGATTAGCGTGATGTCATGGTCTTCCTTTGAGAGAAGTTCTGCTAAATGAAAGCCTATGGCGCCGGCACCGGCAATAACAATTTTCATTGAGGTATGTAAATTTTACCAGATGGCACTGATTGCCTTGGCTAGGACTACATTAATGATCTTATGTACGCGCGTCAACGATTTTGCATGTTGTAATAAGGTGAGTCAAAGGTATTGGTAATTCCATGAAATTGCACAAGTGTTCGTCAACTTTTTGGTAAATCGATATGAACCAGCTAACTGAAATCAAAGACTAAAAAAGCCAGCTTGAACCTCACGCCAATTTCCGACCCAGGTATATTTCCATCAACCCTACTACAAAAAATACGACCTGAAGAAAATGGGTTAGATCCATGTAATATACCTGTGCGAATAACCAGAAGATCAAAACGAGTCCTACAGCCACCCCGAAAATACCTGCGACCGTATTCCGGCGAAAAGTTAGCCAGGCTCCGACGAATTGTAAAAACCCATTAAAGACAAGCAGGAAAATTCCCGGGACTAGAAAAGTCTCAAAAGGAGATCGTTCCAGCCAGGCGAGATCCAGGCCCATTCCAGAGCCATCAGGGGTGAAGATCATGGATATACCTGATGGTATTGCACTAAGGGCTACGATCATCTCAAGGACGCCAAGAATAATTCGATTTTTTTGCATTAGACTAAATATACTTCAGAAAACTAATTTTTCTAAACAATTAGTGATTCCAGGAAATCTCCGATAAAATAAGCTACAATAGCAGCAATTGCTCCCAGCGCCAGGGTTTCTACTATTCCTTTCAGGATACGGGTATTATTCACATAGGCCTTTAACCACCCATTGATCA
>JAOTYW010000180.1 GCA_029861705.1 Flavobacteriaceae bacterium | reverse complement strand
TAGCAACTATATGTGCGGCAACTTTATTCATTCTCTCCAGTAGATCCAGAGTATGGACAACGGATACGAAGCCTTCCTTTTGAGATTCCCTTGAACTAATGACCGATCTTAAATTAACGGATTGGATTTGCAGGATCTGTTTCAATTCTTGCTTTGATGTCGCACGGCTATAATGGATCTCCATATCATGTAGTAACGCAATACAGGGAATAAAGGTAAAATTAAATACAGGAGAATAGTACTTTTGTTTTGCATACAAGTATGACTAATACGCAATGGAATCTGAATTTACTACCATAGCCAGTTTTGAGTTTCTGGCAGATGCCCAGATAGTTAAGGCAAAAATGGAATCTGAAGGGATCCGGGTGTTTCTGCAGGATGAAAATATTCTAACTGTCGGGTTTATTCGAGACGCTGTTGGTGGGGTAAAACTTCAGGTTAAAACTAAAGACAAGGATGAGGCTGTATCTATCTATGATGCCATAAGACCATATGCATTAGATAAAGAAGGAAACCCCGTAATATGCCCTAATTGCAAGGCAGCACGTTCTGAGCGTTATTTAATGAGGAAAGGGCTGTGGCACAAGTTGTTTCCATTCCTGGAGAAAAGGCGATATAAATGCCTTAACTGTGAAATGATCACGGCGGCAGAATAGACCTTATCGGTTTTATGCTGGGAATTTTTCCTCCGCAGTTACTTAATTCTCTTATGCAGCACGGCTCCATCTATAGTGTCGAGAACCTGATATTTCTGATCCAAATATTTCTGGATATAGTCGTTTTCCTGAACATTCATTTTATCAAATACTAACCTGTTTTTGCGGGTTACCACTAGTGCAGGGGTTTTGTCTTCCATAATATAGCGCAACTCTTCCAAGCCGGTTTTGCGTTCCTGATTGTAGAATGGAAAGGTTTCAGGCCGACAAATATTACTGGGATGCGTCGCAGCTTTTGTGGGAGGGTTAGCATCCAATAACCAATAGCCGATATGATATTCAAGGAATAGAGGCCAGGCATCTGTTAGATCATTAGCTTTAATGTACTTCACTACAGTAAAGCCTTCTCCGTTGAACCAACTCCCACGATCCCTTTTATGCTTGAAAATGTCTCTGTATTCCTTGTACGATTCAAAGGGCAGCAAGAGTAAAATAAGGGCTGCGATGAGAGAAATTCTTTGCGTCATCCTTGGTTTGTAGGTGTATAAAACAGCACTAATCACAATTAGAAATAGGGGATATACCTGGATGAGATAGTGCCCATTTATTTTACCGCTTCGTATAAAAGAGAAGATAATACCCAGCAGTAAGATCACGACTATCTGAAGACGTGAATTCGATAGATCCAACAGATTCTTTTTCCAGGCAATAAGGATAAATAAAATCGTGAATACCCCAAGGGGGAGAACTTTGAGATAGGAACCCCGTGTCGCATCAGCATAGGCTAAAGGCGCTTTTAATACAGCATCTACCCAAAGAGCAGCATCTCCCGTTACCAGATATGGGAGGAAACATATCCCTATGCCCAGGAGGATACCTGAACTCAGAAAGATCACAATAAAAAAAGGGACTTCGCGCGGCTTGGTCGAAATGCATTTCCAACCGTAATATGCAACCAATAACGCTATGGCATAGCCTAAATTTATTTTCGCCATTAAGGCAAAACCAAATAGCAGACCGCTTAAAAGAATCTTCCACCAATACTGAGACTGGATCAACAGATATAATCCTGAAACAAAAATGAATGTACTTAGGTGCTCAGACATGACCCCCTGGAGACTCCCAAAAAGACTGCTTAGGTAAACGCAAAATAGTCCTGCAAGGATGGCTATTGGAGCATTGCTAAGCGGCCGTGCTATCCTATAAGTCAGAAAAGCCGTTAACGCCACCAATAATGTCCCTGCTAAACGAATTGCAATAAAACTCTTTCCAAACAGGTAAATAAGGAGGCCAAAAAAGTAATAGACAAGAGGAGGTTTTAGATCCCATAGAACAGTATAAGGCAAATTTCCATCTACAAGGGATTGTCCAAGTAATATAAAAGTGCTTTCGTCGCGGTCTATATAATCTCGAAAGAAAAAGGGAAATCGAATCAGGAAGGCCACCAGGAAAAAGAATATGGCGATCGTACGTTGCTTGGCCTGGCCAAGCGTAAACAACCATGTTTTTAATATAGGCAGAATTGTCACCTGATTACTGAATAATGCTCATATTTGCAAGATAAACAATGCCATCTCAAGTAATTCTGATCGCTTAAAAATTCTTATGCTTGTCCATTATTTTTATACAGCTGCGCTATGGCAAGAATTTCAAAAAAATTCCGTTCTTAGGGTAATCATAAGAGCCAGTTAATTGCCTTTTACGTGTACTTAGAGGAAATTCAAAGAATAAAAACTATTGATGCTGAGGGGTTTAGAAAGAAATACCTTCTACCTCAGCGACCGGTAATTTTAGAGGAGCAGATCTCAGATTGGCCTGCCTTTGGCAAATGGAATTTGAATTACATGAAGCAAGTCGCCGGGGAAAAAGTTGTTCCCTTATATGATGACAGACCCGTAGACTACAAAGATGGATTTAATGAGCCTCATGCTACAATGAAGATGAGCGAGTATGTTGATCTTCTGCGGAAAGAACCCACCAAATTCAGGATCTTTCTTTGGAATGTGTTAAAAGAAGTACCTCAACTACGAGCTGATTTTTCCTATCCGGATCTCGGGGTAAAATTTCTAAAAGGGCTCCCAATGCTATTTTTTGGCGGCACCAATTCATATACGTTTATGCATTATGATATTGACCTCGCCAATATTTTCCACTTTCATTTTGAAGGAGATAAGGAGTGTATCTTATTTCCACAATCAGAGAGTAAGTTTATGTATAAGATTCCACATTCGCTGATAACGCATGAGTCTATTGATTTTGCCAATCCTGATTATGATAAATGGCCGGGACTTAAACATGCAAAGGGTTTCAGGGGCTCTCTTAAACATGGAGAAATGCTCTATATTCCGGAAGGGTATTGGCATTATATGCAGTATCACACCCCTGGTTTATCTATGAGTCTAAGATCTCTGGCAAGAAAGCCCCAGCACTTTATGAAAGCGATATATAATATCGTAGTGATGCGACATTTTGACAATATGATGCGCAGAGTAAAAGGGCAAGCGTGGATAGATGCAAAGAATCAGAAGGCTATAGAGCGTACACGGGCTGTCCTCCAGGATAAATGAGCTACTAGCTAAGCTAAGGGGATCAGTTCCCGGACCTTGTCGTACACCATTCCAAATTCCCAACCCCTGTAAAGCAACATTTCCCCTAGTTTTTTACGCTTTTTCTGGATATCATTTGTTTTGATTCCTTCGAGTTTCCTTATTGCTAAAGCACTAAAAGCTTCTGTGTATTCAATAGGATCTAATTGGTCTAATGCATGTTGAATAGATTCCTCAGCTATCTTTTTGGATCTGAGTTGTTGTTGGATCCGTATTTTACCCCATTCTTTGATCCTAAATTTGCCTCGCGCAAAATTGGTGGCAAATCGCTTTTCATTCAGGAGATCGCTTTGTGTTAATTGAGTAATGAGCGTTTTTTTTTCTTCATCTGTAAGGTCAAAATCTTTTAGTTTTAGTTCTACTTCCAGATGGCATCGTTCCTGATATGCACAATAGCGCTCGAGACCTGACAGGGCTTGTTTAAAGGAGTTTTTTTCACTTGATTGCTTCATCATACTGACATCTTAGGACAAACCTATCTAAACAAAAAAAGCGGCCCCCTAAACGGGACCGCTTTTAATTTATTTAAACTTTTAATATTGCACCAGATTTATCCTTAAATCGGTATTCCAAATACGTATAAGCATCTCTTGGCTGAATCTTGATCCATTTTTTATACTCCATAAACCACTTGGACCGAATGGATGGAAATCCTTTAGTTAAATAGGCAGCAATGAACGGGTGGGTATTTAAAATTATGCCCTTGTTATTATGCTTACCAGCCATGATCTTTTCGAGATCATGATCAATCTTTTCTACCAAAACAATGGGCGCATCAATTTCCTGACCATTGCCGCTTGGGTTTACCTCGGTAGTTTTAATATTTACCTCCGGCCTGACCCGTTGTCGTGTGATCTGTATAAGACCAAATTTGCTAGGGGGTAACACTTTGTGTTTTGCCCGATCATCCTTCATCTCTTCTCGTAAATGGTTATATAATTTCCGACGATTCTCGGATTTAACCATATCAATGAAATCTACTACGATAATTCCGCCCATATCGCGAAGACGCAATTGTCTCGCTACTTCAGCGGCGGCCAATAAATTTACTTCGAGTGCAGTATCTTCTTGATTTTTAGCCTTATTGGATCGATTACCACTGTTAACGTCAATAACATGTAATGCTTCGGTATGTTCGACTACCAAATAGGCACCTCTACTCATTGAAGCAGTTCGGCCAAATGAAGTTTTAATTTGTCGTTCAATTCCAAATTTCTCAAATATTGGAGTAGGCGACTTGTAAAGTTTAACTATGGATTCCTTGGAAGGTGCAATCTCTAATAAATAATCCTTGATCTGAGTATAGAGTGTCTTATCATCTACATGTATTCCTGTAAACGTATCATCAAATACGTCACGAAGAATAGATGAAGCCCTGTTATCTTCCGCCAGGACTCTTGTTGGTGTTGGTGCTCTATACAATTTCTTGCACATTGCTGTCCACTTGGACAACAAATTCTGAAGATCTTTATCTAATTCCGCTACTTTTTTGCCTTCTGCGACGGTCCGTATAATAACCCCAAATCCTTTGGGTTTGATACTTTTTACAAGTCTTTTTAACCTGTCTTTTTCCTCTCTGCTTCCAATTTTTTGAGATACGGAAACGCGATCAGAGAAAGGTACCATCACGAGGTACCGCCCAGCTAACGAAAGCTCCGAACTTATTCTCGGGCCTTTAGTTGAAATGGGCTCTTTTACGATTTGGACCAATAAGGACTGATTGGCTTTAATGACATCTTTTATACTGCCATGCTTATCTATGTCCTTTTCAAATGGAAAATTTTTAAGGTTGTAATCTCTTAATTTACCTGTACTGACACTTTTCACAAATTTCAACATTGAAGACAATTGCGGACCTAAATCATGATAGTGTAAAAAGGCGTCTTTTTCGTATCCTACATTTACAAATGCAGCATTAAGACCTACCACAGGCTTTCTAATTTTTGCAAGTAATATGTCTCCTACATTAAAGGATTGTTTATCCTCATGTTTGTGAAGTTCAATAAGTTTTCCATCTTTTAATAAGGCAAATTCAACGGCGTCAGAGGTGGATCTTACGATTAATTCTCTATTCACCTGTTTTTGTTTTTATCTGTTCCTTAAATGAGGAACAAATGGATTAAACAATATATTTTTGGGGATAATCCCCAGGAAAATCCTTCTTTTCAATATGTCAATGAACGTAAAAACGAAAAAGTAGTTATGTAACTACTTTTTCTTGTGTCGGTTAGCTCTTCTGCGCTTCTTGCGCTTATGCGTCGCTACC
Organism: Flavobacteriaceae bacterium; assembly: GCA_029861705.1. Classification (GTDB taxonomy): domain Bacteria; phylum Bacteroidota; class Bacteroidia; order Flavobacteriales; family Flavobacteriaceae; genus HDS-28. The sequence continues at coordinate 281 of JAOTYW010000180.1, read as the reverse complement.
TTATGTCTTTTTCTTTTCTTCCCACTCGGCATATAACTCTGTGTTTTTCTTTACTAGTCTACCAGTACGTTAGTTTTTACACTTTCGATAAATACTTTCGCTGGTTTGAATGCAGGAATGTTGTGCGCTGGGATTTTGATCGTTGTATTCTTAGAAATATTACGACCTGTTTTCTCCGCTCGCTTTTTAATAATGAAACTTCCGAAACCTCTTAAATACACATTATCACCGCTTTCCAGTGAATTTTTTACTTCATTCATGAAGGATTCGACAGTGGCTTG
>JAOTYW010000179.1 GCA_029861705.1 Flavobacteriaceae bacterium | reverse complement strand
AAACGATTACTTCCAATTTATGATAGGTAATACCGATTATTCATCGGCCTATCAGCACAATGAAAAAATTCTTTTTGTAAATAAAGTTTCTTTGCCTGTGCCTTATGACTTTGATATGGCCGGACTGGTAGATGCCAGTTATGCAGTGGTTTCTCAGATAGGGGACCAAAAGCTTAGCAATGAAAGTGTTACAGAAAGAGTATTTAGAGGCTTTAAGCGCGATGAGGCTACTTATCAACAAGTTCGACAGGATTTTATTTCCAAGAAGGATGAGGTATTGGCAACGGTAGATGCCCTGGAAAGCAGCTTTGTTCATCCTAATGAATTTAAGCGGGTACGAAGCTACATCCTGGAATTTTATACAGTTCTTCAGAATGAAAAAACTTTTCAACGAGAAATACTCTCGCAGTTGAGAACTAAATGACATTTGACTCTCCCCCTAAGGTTTTGTGAACAATCAATATTAATTCTTAAATAACAATCATTATGAGAAATTTTTTCATCCTGGTGGCTGCCCTGCTATGCTTTACTGTCACCTTGGGACAGCAAGTAAGCTATGTGCAATATCGCCAGGTACCACTTGACAGACAACAGGAATTCGTAGAAAAGGAGACCAAGTATTGGGCTAAGGTTGCTAAGGCAGCAATTGACAAAGGCCTGATGGAACATTGGTCGCTCTGGAGAAAAATAGGCACCACCAATATGGATGGACCGAACTACGCATTTGTAAACCGCTATGCCAGTTTGGAAAGCATAGATCAGGAAGCCATCTGGTCTGATGAAAATGTTGCAGCCATGGGCGCCAATCCGGCTGATGTCGAAACACAATCATTTGCGCCGACATTCATGGACTATTGGTTTCAGATAGATGCTGTAGTCCCCGGAAATTCTAAATATGCGCTGGTTAACTACGCCATGCCGGTAAACCGGGGGGCTTTTATTGAAGAAAATAAAGAGCTTTGGATGCCGATGCATAAGAAGAATATTGAAGCAGGAAATTTCGGGATGAGCTCCTGGGCAACGATGTCTGTAATTTACCCTGCGGGTAATAACGCCCGTTTCTCTGTTGTAACTGTAGATGGCTTTAATTCCATGCATGATGCCATGAATTACCTTAGCTATCAACCCGAAACAGAACTTGATGCTGACTTTGCAGCAGTTATATCTAAATCCAAAATGAATGAGATAAATCCGGATGGATTTAATTACAGTATTCTATACGAGCTTGTTCATAGTGTTGATAGGGAAGAATAATCGGTACTAGCCAAAAATGGGAAAACCCCTGGCTATGCAGTCAGGGGTTTTTTATGCCGTTGAAGGCTACCAATTAATGAATTAATCTGGTTACAGTTTCGTATTAAACATTCTTATCCGTTTAACCACTGCTTACCGAAGTAAGTGGGCCAGTTTAAACTATAAAGATCAGAATGTAGAGGGCCCATAGCACGCAAAAAGTACAGAAGCCGTATACGAACAACGAATATGTAGTTCTTCTTTTCATAAGATTTGGGTTTACAGCTAAATAACTGCAGATACCCCCTCCCCGTAAAAGAAGTCTGCTAACTCCCACTTTTTTCGTTATCAAGGCCTCAATCCCGATGTAGTACTCAAATCTTCTATAAAAGGATTTGAAGTATATTCCGTTTCGTCCCAGTTTATGGTGCTTAATCGACGAAATTCAGGAAGCATTGTTGACATTAGAATTATAATACAAAGGAAAAAACAGAGGTAATTACCTTCCGTAGAGAGTTATTCTACCACAATAGCATAAAAGTCTTTGGATTACCTTAAAAGGGGCCTAGATGATGTTTGAACCTCGTCACATTCTTCCAAAGCTAATGTTTACATTGGCATGGTTTCTCAACAATGTTCAAGATTCAGAAAGTTTAGCGTTAAGGCACAAAAAAACCCTGAAGTGCAATACTTCAGGGTTGGTAACCTGCAGTATGTACTGCAAGGCTGAGTTAAAACTAAAATTAATATAGCGTATTCGATATTAGTATCGTAACAATGAGTAACACCATAGCAGTGTTCACTATGATCGCCACCACCTTCTTCTCGTTAAAAGGTTCATACCGTCCCTTATAAAGGATGTAGGATCCCACAATTCCCAGAAAACCAGCTAAAACGATTGGAAATCCAAACAAGTATCTTGCAATGATAGCATTGAAGTTTACCATTACAGTAAGGGCAGAAAGGGTCAGCAAGACCATGATCAGCTGACTCAGTCGGTAAGAGGTGTCGGTATAGGTACTGGAGGCTTTCATCATACTACATTTAAATAGTTCTAACATTTGCTTTTATTCCTTCCACGATCCCGATTATGTTTTCCACAGTTTCAATTAAATAGTGTTTAACAAGCGTATGAGGGATGCGGAGGGTAGTGAATCCGTTCTTGAATGAGTGCATGGTATGTTCCAGGTCGTTAATGGCTTCTTCATGCGTCATCTGATCGTATTCCGTATCAATTATTATATTCAATTTGGCGCGGGAGATTGCGATGTCTACAGAGCGTTTTCCATTCCACCACTCTAACATAGGTGAGATATCGGCTTGTTTCAGTCCATAATACAGTTGAATTGCTTCAACCGGAGTATTATGTTTTTCGATCAATCCGTCTAATCTTTCTTTATGTCTACTGCAGAGGGGGACTTGGTAAGCTACCAGAGCTTCATTCAATTCACCGTCCTTAAGTTCTTTCTGGCATTCTAAGCAGTTCATTAATTAAAATAGCAGGTTAAGATTTGTATTCGGGTCTTTTCATTTGATTTGGGTATAGATAACCGGAGTTTCGATCTAATTAGTATGTGACATCGATGAACGACACCCCACTTTTAGACGAAATGCAAATTATTAGATGAAATGCACTATTCAGGCGCATTTCAACGATATTTCTCTTTGCGCTTCTCTTTGCGTGAAACAATAATTTCTGGCAATATTTACTACCTTACAAGCCTAGCTACCAACATCACTATGTGGAAGAATATTGGACCAGGTGTTTTAATCGCCGCTGCCTTTATTGGTCCGGGAACGGTTACAGTTTGTACGCTTGCCGGGGTTCAATTTGGATATGCACTTCTTTGGGCTATGCTGTTGGCAATGATCGCAGCAATTGTGCTACAGGAAATGGCGGCCCGTCTAGGAATAGTAACCCAGGAAGGTTTAGCAGCGAATATTCGTAAAGAATTATCAACGCCCTGGGTGCGTATTCTTGTCCTGGGGTTAATCCTCGCCGCCATTGTCCTTGGTAATATGGCCTATGAAGCGGGGAACATTGGAGGTGCCACCCTCGGATTGGACGCCTTATTCGGAAATACCTATACCAATATCTATCCATGGGTCATTGGAGCAATTGCTTTTACCTTATTATATATTGGGTCGTATAAAACCCTGGAGAAGGTTTTTGTTTTTTTAGTCATCCTGATGAGTTTATCGTTTCTGATCACGGCATTATTGACAGCGCCAAATCTGATCAATGTTGGCAAAGGAATGCTTATTCCATCCGTTCCAGAACAAAGTATGCTCACAATTATTGCGCTTATCGGCACTACAGTTGTACCCTACAATTTATTTCTCCATGCTTCTCTAGTCAAAGAAAAATGGAAAGGAACCGAAGCCCTGCAATCTGCACGCCGAGATACCCTCATAACAATTTTCCTTGGCGGACTTGTTTCCATGGCGATCATTGTGGCTGCGGCTGCTATCCCGGGAAGGACAATTACTTCAGCTATGGATCTTGCCCAGGGGCTGGAACCTCTTTTTGGAAAGGGGGCTCGATACGGAATGGGCATCGGGCTTTTCGCCGCAGGGATCACATCCTCCATAACTGCTCCTTTGGCCGCAGCCTATGTCGCTGCCAATTGCATGGGCTGGTCAACAGACATGAAAGACAGTCGATTCAGAAGCGTATGGATCTTAGTATTGCTCATTGGGGTATTGACCCTCTCATTTGATGTCAAGCCGATCCAGGTGATCAAGTTTGCCCAGGTAGCCAATGGTATTGTATTACCCTTTGTAGCCATATTTCTACTTTGGATTGTAAACCGCAAACGCGTGATGGGATTCACTCGTAACACAAAAGGACAAAATTTTCTGGCTATCCTGGTCTTGCTGCTTATTGTTTTCCTTGCCACAAAGAGTGTTATTAAAGTAATAGGATGATGGATCAAAAATTACGAATCGACCTAAATTGCGATGTAGGAGAGGGGGTAGGGAACGAAACACAATTACTCCCGATGATCTCCTCCTGTAATATTGCCTGTGGCGGACATGCAGGCAACGAGTCGAGCATACGCACAATTCTCAGGCTGGCTAAAACGCATAAGGTGAAAGCGGGTGCGCATCCCTCATATCCTGACCGGGTAAATTTCGGCCGTATTTCAATGAAAATTTCTGGAGATGCCCTGAAGTTGTCAATACAGGAACAGCTTGAGCGTTTTTTCACCATCGCAGAGGAAGAAGGTGTCAGCGTTTTTCATATTAAACCTCATGGAGCCTTATACAATGATATTGCCAGGGATGAAAGCCTTGCCGAGGTATTCCTGACCGCTTCAGTTGATTATCTTACAGAAAGGGTATTATTTGCACCTTTCGGATCAGTCATTGCGCAGCGTGCTAGAGAAGCAGGAATTACTGTTTGGTATGAGGCTTTTGCCGATAGAAATTACAACAAGGACCTGAGTCTGGTCTCCAGAAAAAAAGAGCAAGCCCTGATCACTGACCCGGAAGGCATGAAAGAACATGTATTGCGGATAGTAAAAGAGGGATTGGTTGAAACGATAGCAGGAGATAGGCTTCCTATTAAAGCACAAACTTTTTGCGTACATGGGGATACTCCTAATGCTGTATCCTTGCTCAAACAGTTGATCGCAGCTTTAGAAACGGAATTAATAAGGATTGATAAATGACGCTATTTGAGATCAACATCCAGCCTTTGGGACATCAGGCACTGCTCATCAATTGGCCCGATGAGGTTAGCGAAGCTATCCTGAAAGAAATGCTACGGTTGAAAGATATTCTTCAAGCCGAAGGCTATAATGCGCCGGACTGGGATATTGTTATGGCTTATAGATCCCTGGCCCTTATTAACAATAAAGGTCCAATACATTATAAAGAAGTCAAAATCAGAGTCGAAGTATATTTGCATCGTACTAGTACGGAGGCGCTTAGCGCTTCCACTCGCTGGTATTTACCCGTCTGCTATGATGAAGAATTTGCACTTGATCTGGATGAGATATGTAGTCGACTAAAAGTCGATCAACAAGGGCTAATTGATCTGCATACTTCTACCAATTATTTAGTATATGGGATTGGCTTTGTTCCTGGGTTTATGTACCTGGGGGGTCTGCCGGAACGGCTTGAAACGCAGCGGCGGGAACACCCCAGACAGTTGGTTTTACAGGGATCCGTCGGACTTGCAGGGAAGCAGACAGGAATATACCCCCAGGATTCTCCCGGAGGCTGGAATATCATAGGAAACTGCCCGATTCCCTTATTTAGTCTTGCAGTAGATCCGCCTTGTTTTGTTTCGGTAGGCGATCAAATTCGGTTCTACGCAATAAGTAAAGCAGAACATGAATTACGAAAAATTGAGGCCAAGGTGGGCGTATATAATCTTAAAAGTGAAGAGGTATGATCGCTGTGAAACAAGCGGGATTTTTTACGACCGTTCAGGACTTGGGCAGATTTGGTTCACGGCATTTCGGGGTGCCTGTATCGGGATGTTTAGATAGGGATGCCGCGCGCAAGGCAAATCTCTTATTAGAAAATGATCCTGCAGATGCGTTGCTTGAGATCACCATGACCGGACCAGAATTAGTCTTCCAGGTGCCTACTTTTATTGCAATTATGGGCGCGCATTTGC
>JAOTYW010000018.1 GCA_029861705.1 Flavobacteriaceae bacterium | reverse complement strand
GTTTACGCCAAGTTTCACATAGCTTCCTTTGGTTGTATAATCATAAAGTAGATCAGAGGGGCCCGGATCTTCTTCTCCCAAGATCTCGCTCTGACCTTTTTCTTCATTTCCCAATTCAGCTGCTAGAAAAAGCCGGTTCCGCAGTCTGAAGTCCCCAACTATTTCAATTCCCGTATATCTGTCGCCGAGAAAAGATTGAACTGGCCGACTTAAGTCTACACCAAAACGAAGTCCATAAGGATCTGTTTGTTCGAGTGTATCTACTTGGGATTGCCTGAGGTTTTGGTCCTGAGCAAAAGATATCCCAATGCAGAACAGGCACAAAAGACTAATGAAAAATCTTAACATGTGCGCTATCTATTGATTGAACAAAAGGTGTTGATATTTCAATACTCTGGATCCAATTGTCTGTATCTGCGGTGAGTTGGGAAGAAAGATCTTCGTATTGCCCAATAAATCCGCATGCCCTGGAAACAAACTTGCTTCCTGCTGTATAGGTAAATCGAACAGTATCTATATTCCCTATTTCCATTCCGGTATCGTCTTCCGAATCACGAATAAGGATAAAATCGGATGTACCCATATCGAGTCGGAGAGGAAGGCCTATTGAATCTAGTGTGGATCTATCTGTAAAAGTGTTTACCGTGGAGCCGTTACCTATACCAATGACTCGAATCCCGTTGACAGATTTAGTCGACTCAGGATCTGCCTGGTCATAGAAACGGATTATGAGCAAGGGAGTATCACCATCCACGCATATATCGTCCTTCTCGCAGCTACCTATGAATAAAGCACAGAGTAAGGAAAAACAACATACGAGAAATGTAGTAGCAATTGGGAAGCGTATACTGTGCATAGGAATTTAAGCCTGAGTACTTCGTTTTTTCAAAAGTACAACATTTTCCACATGATGAGTTTGGGGAAACATGTCTACGGGTTGTACTTTTTCGATCGCGTAAATTTCATCCAGGAGGGCCAGGTCTCTTGCCTGTGTCGCACTGTTGCAACTGACATAAACTATCGTTGGCGGGTCCATTTTCAGCAGTTGTGCAATCACATCCTTATGCATGCCATCTCTGGGAGGATCAGTAATGACCACATCCGGTTTCCCATATGTACTAACCAAGGTATCGTTCAGCTCATATCTCATATCTCCGGCATGAAACTGCGTATTGGTGATGCCATTTAGTTTTGCATTTTCCCTGGCAGCTTCTACAGCATCAGGTACTGATTCAATACCGATCACCTGTCGGGCATCAGAAGCAATGAATTGCGCAATAGTTCCTGTCCCACTATACAGATCATATACGATCTCATCTCCCTTTAGAGAAGCAAAATCCTTAACAACCTTGTACAATGAATGGGCTTGCTCACTGTTTGTTTGGTAAAATGACTTGGCAGTGATCTTAAATTTGAGCTGATCCATATTTTCAATCAGATGATCCTTACCGGCATAGCAAAAGATCTCCTGATCATAGAGAGTGTCGTTCGCTTTTTGATTGATCACATATAAAAGAGAAGTAATCTGCGGGAATGTGTTCTTAAGATGTTCTAATACCCGATTGATCTGCTCCATACGAGGTTCAAAACATTGTAGTAGTACCATGATTTCTCCTGTTGAAGTAGTCCGGATCATAAGCGTACGCAAGACGCCGGAGTGCTGCTTCGGATCGAAAAAAGTGATTGCATTTTCCAGTGCGTAATTTCGAATAGACAGTCGAATTTCGTTGGAAGGAGCTGCTTGTAGCAGGCATTCCTGGAGATCAAGTACCCGATCCCACCTGCCCGGGATGTGCAAGCCTAGTCCGTTTCTGTGTACTAAAGTATCCTGCTCGGCAATTTCCTCAGCGGTCAACCATCGTTGATTGGAAAAGGAGAATTCCATTTTATTGCGATAGTAATAGGGTTGAGGGGCAGCCAGGATAGGCATTATTCTCGGTAGCTCGAGATGCCCGATTCTGATCAAATTGCTTCGAACGGTTTCTTCTTTAATGGCTAGTTGCTCTTTGTAATCCAGATGTTGCCATTTGCATCCACCACAAATACCAAAATGCTTGCATTTCGGACTAGTCCGTAATTTAGAAGGCTCATGGATCTTAACAATCCTTCCTTCCATATGTGAACGCCTCTTTTTCGTGACTTGTACATCTACCAGATCCCCCGGTGCGCTAAATGGAATAAAAATAACACGCCCATCAGGGCTCTTGGCAATACCCCTTCCTTTGGCACCGGCGCCTGTAACGGTCAATTCCCTAATTATTAATGTTTCCTTTTTCTTTGTCATAAATAAAAAATGCAATGTACCATTTTAGCTGCCTTTTTATTTAATTATGAATAAAATCTTAATTATTGAACTTTTATGAAATTATTGTGTCTTTAGAATAGTAACGAGATGGAAAACACCGGTAAAATATTTGATGGATACCTGGTATTAGAATACAGGTCAGGGAACTCAAAAGCCCTATCCCTCTTGGTTAGTCGGTACCATTTACAATTTTGCAAACATGCTTACTGGTATACACGCAATATGGATAGTGCAAAAGACATAGCTCAAGATAGTTGGAGCACGATTATAACAAAGATCTCAGAGTTGAGGGATCCTAATAAATTTAAAAGCTGGGCATTGAGGATTGTTACCAGGAATTCCCTCGATCACCTCAAAAGGGCAAGAAAAAATAAGGAAGCTGAAGCTTCAAATTCATTGCCATCACCTGAACTTGAAAGAGACGATCCTAAAAATAAACTTAAGAAGTTGTATGGAGCAATTAGCGGTTTACCCTTGGAACAACAAGTAGTACTTCGTTTATTTTACCTGGAAAATCTTTCCTTGAAAGAAGTCGGTGAAGTACTGCAAATTTCAACCGGTACGGTAAAGTCGAGATTGTATTATGCGAGGGAAAAACTAAAATTAATTTTAATAAAATAACGATGAAAAAAAGTAAGGAATCAATCGATGAGTTAATTAAAGCGACATTATCTGAAGAAGAAGCTGCTTTCTATGATGAATTGGAAGAGCAAAATCTTTTTGGTAAACTAGAGGGTATATATAAAGGTAAACTGGGTTGGTTGGCCGTTATAATAAATGTAGTCCTGGTACTATGGTTTATCCTCTTTGTGTATTGCACGGTTCAATTTTTTAATACAGATATAACGAATGAGCTTATAAAATGGGCTTCAGGAGGATTTCTAAGTATTCTAGCCGTGGGAATGCTAAAATTATTTGTTTGGATGCAGATGGATAAGAATGATATCTTACGGGAACTTAAAAGGTTAGAACTTCAAATAGCAGTTTTGGTAGGTGAAAACAGCTAATTATAGTGATACTACTTATCCCATTTGACTAAAGGAATTTCATACTTTTGCAGCATGGTAAGGATGATTTCTCTCCATAAAGCAGGAATGAATAAATAGTAATTTCTAATCTTTATTTCTATGTCTGTAGTAGATCGATTAACATCTCAGGATGCTATTGCTTTGGAAAATAAGTATGGTGCCCAAAACTATCATCCGCTCCCCGTTGTTTTAAACAGAGGGGAAGGAGTTTTCGTTTGGGATGTGGAAGGGAATAAATATTACGACTTTCTTTCAGCTTATTCCGCCGTAAACCAGGGACACTGTCATCCAAGGATCATAGGGGCTCTTTCTTCACAAGCGGAACAGCTTACGCTGACTTCAAGGGCTTTTTACAATGATATGCTGGGGAGGTATGAAAAATTTGTGACGGAATTCTTTAAGTTCGACCGTGTCTTGCCGATGAACACCGGAGCCGAGGCCGTTGAAACGGCTATTAAATTAGCTCGGAAATGGGGCTATGAGAAGAAAGGAATTCCTGCTAACAAAGCCAAGATCATCGTATGTCAGAATAATTTCCATGGACGTACCATTACCATTATATCTGCATCTAATGACCCTGTGGCCACGGAAAATTTTGGACCATTTACGCCTGGGATAATCTCTATTCGCTATAATGATCTGAATGCTTTAGGAGAGGCGCTGGATGATATCCATGTGGCTGCTTTCCTTGTAGAACCTATTCAGGGTGAAGCCGGGGTTTATACGCCGGATCCGGATTATTTAAAGGAAGCACATGCCCTTTGTAAGGCAAAGAATGTCTTGTTTATCGCTGATGAAGTTCAAACGGGAATAGCACGAACAGGTAGACTTTTAGCTTCTTGCGGGGATTGTCTGTGTCCAGACAAACTCTGCAGTAGAACTCCAGATGTAAAACCAGATATATTAATATTAGGTAAGGCACTTTCAGGCGGCGTGTTTCCTGTCTCAGCAGTGCTTGCTAACAATGAGATCATGGAAGTGATCAGACCTGGAAATCATGGATCTACTTTCGGTGGAAATCCACTTGCTTGTGCTGTAGCCATTGCAGCGCTAGAAGTTGTACGAGACGAAAACCTGGCAGAGAATGCGGCCTATTTAGGCAACCTCTTCCGACAGGAGATGGAAAAATTAGAAGAAGAATCTGATTTGATCACCCTTGTAAGGGGGAAAGGCTTGTTAAATGCCATTGTTATAAATGATACCGAAGACAGTTCAACTGGATGGGATCTTTGTATTGCCCTCAAGGAAAATGGCTTGCTTGCCAAGCCAACTCATGGGAATATTATTCGTTTTGCGCCTCCGTTAGTGATGACGGAAGAGCAACTATTAGAATGTGTCGCCATCATACGTAAGACTATAAAAGCATTCAAGGTCTAAAATCAAGTCCACAGGAACAAAAAAACCCTGATGCTCAAAAGAACATCAGGGTTTACTATTCTGGGGGAAATCTGATTATTTCCTAATTTCCTTAATTCTGGCTTTTTTACCACGAAGTCCTCTAAAATAAAAGATACGTGCGCGCCTTACTTTTCCTTTTTTGTTGATCTCAATTTTTTGAAGAGCCGGCATATGGATTGGGAAAATCCGTTCAACACCGATAGTACCAGACATTTTACGAATGGTAAATGTTTCTGTAGCCCCCTCACCTCTGCGCTGGATAACTACCCCTTTAAAAAACTGGGTTCTTTTCTTCTCGCCTTCCTTGATCTCGTAGTATACAGTGATTGTATCTCCTGCTGAGAATTCGGGAAGATCTTTTCTAGGAACAAATTCGTTTTCAACAAAACGGATTAAAGATTCCATGTCAGATTATATTTAGTTTACTCAAACCAACATTCACGGCTCTCGTCAGCGGTTGATTTAATGGTGTGCAAAAATAGTTCTTATTTTAGAATTCCCAAGCCCTAAAGTAAAAAAGTATGTGCCAGAATTAGTCCTTGAACAAATCAGGTCTGCGTTCCTGGGTACGTTTCTGTGCTTGTTCTTCGCGCCATTTTTCAATTTCAGCCGTATTTCCACTTAGTAATATCTCCGGCACTTCCAGTCCTTTGTAGTCCCGTGGCCTTGTATAGACAGGAGGGGCTAGCAAATCATCCTGAAATGTATCCGTAAGTGCCGATGTCTCATCGTTAAGCACTCCCGGTAATAGCCTGATTATCGCATCCGAGACAACTGCTGCGGCCAGTTCCCCCCCCGATAATACATAGTCACCTATAGAAATCTCTTTAGTAATCAAAGTGTCTCTTACACGTTGGTCTACTCCTTTATAATGTCCGCATAACAGAATGATATTCTTGTAAAGCGAGAGTGAATTTGCCATTTTTTGATCAAATCTTTCTCCGTCCGGGGTGAGGTAGATCACCTCGTCATAGCTGCGCTCTTCTTTTAATGCAGAAATATATTTATCAATGGGCTCGATCATTAGAACCATACCGGCACCACCACCAAATTGGTAGTCATCTACCTGTTTATAAGCCCCAAGGCTGTACTTTCTAAGATTGTGGAAATGAACTTCAACCAGGCCTTTGTCTATGGCCCTTTTTAAAATTGAGGCCTCAAAGGGACTTGCGAGTAATTCCGGTAAGACCGTGATAATATCTATGCGCATAATTTCAAACCTGATCTATTGAACAGTTGCTGTCCAAAAGTAATGAAAACAGTGGGTATCTTTTTCCCATCCTAATTTCTCATAGAGTTGCCGTGCAGGATTATCCGTCGCAGTTTCCAAGGCAAGGCCTTTGTAGTTAAGTTGACGGCAATATTCCTGGGCATGAATCAATAGGGCTTCGCCGATTCCTTTTTGTCTAAAATTCTTATCCACATAAAGATCATTCAAGATCAAAAGGGGTTTCATGGATACAGAAGAGAATGACGGAAATAACTGAGTAAATCCAATGGCCTTATTGTCGAGGTATGCCATAAAAAGGATCGATTCCTCATTTTCGATCCGGTTCTTCAAAAAATCTCTTGCGCCTTTGAGATCAGAAGATTGCTCATAGAAAATCCTATAAGCGTCAAATAAGGATGACAGGTCATCCAAATGTTCTAGGGTTCCTTTAATTAAGGTGATCATAGAAAGGAAAGTCTCGTAAGGTAACGGATTTACTTCTTGTTACGGTATTTATTGATCTCATCCTGCAACTCCCTGCTAATGCGCTGTTCTCGTTCCAGAGCTCGCCTCCTGTGGTTCTCATATTCTGTTTCCAATTCATTGAGATTATTTTTTGCTTCCTGCGTCAAATAATTGCTCTGACGGAATTTTACTATGAAAAATAACATGACCAGAAATAACCCCAATACCGTAGACCACATGATAATGTTATAAGTAGTTTTTGATACGTGCTTACCAAAAAAGGAGACACTGTCTTTTTCTTCTGTAATTTTTTGGAGCTGCTCTTTGGTATTGCTCAATTCCGAATTCAGGGAACCAATGGTAGTTTCATTCCCCTCTATGGTAGCTTCTAATTCCTTTTTCTTTTTTGTAGCAGCTTCCAGACTGTCTTTGACATTTTGCCTTAGTTTATCCAGTTGAATAATACGTACTACTTCGTATCTCCTTCCTTCCGCTCGATAATTACCGGAACGTCTGTAAATAAATTCAAATTGGCTATCAATTGTGCCTGAGTCCAGAGATAATTGTTCTGGTTGGGTTTGATTAGTGCTGCTTTCCTGAGAAAAAGAGGCGGTTACTGAAATCAAAGCTAATCCCAAGAGAAAATAGCTTAATTTTTTCATAAGTAAGAGTTCTAAAGTTGTTTCGATGATCCAGAGAAATCTAAAGTAAACCATTCCTCTGAAATACTAAAGAAAAATGTTAACATACTATATTAGTGTACGTTATTGCTTACCTCTTTAGATTACATGTAAGATTAATAATACGTGTAGCGACGTACTTTAGCAATATATTTTGCCAGGCGGATAACCTGGTGTGTATAACCAAACTCGTTATCGTACCACACATATAGAACAATGTTCTTACCATCCGGGGATACAATGGTAGCCGTACTGTCATAGATGGCAGGAGCTGAAGTTCCCACTATATCCGTGGATACAAGTTCATTGCTGAGAGAGTATTTTATTTGTTCCACCAAATCCCCTTCCAGCGCATATTTTTTTAATATGGTATTGAGACTGTCCTTAGAGGTCTTGCGACTTATATCGATGTTCAAAATGGCGAGGGATCCATTAGGAACAGGTACCCGTATCGCATTAGAGGTAAGTTTTCCCTTTAAACCTGGAAGTGCTTTTGCAACTGCATCACCGGCTCCGGTTTCAGTGATAACCATATTAAGTGCTGCAGCCCTTCCCCTGCGGTATTTGCCATGAATGTTATCTACAAGATTTTGATCATTGGTATAGGCATGAATCGTTTCCAGATGTGCTTTCTTGATCCCCAGCGAATCATCAATGACCTTCAATACGGGGGTTATCGCGTTCGTTGTACAAGATGCCGCCGAATAAATCTTGGTTTTATCCGGATCAAATTCATTTTGATTTACGCCATGAACAATATTAGGAATATCTTTACTCGGGGCAGTGAGCAAGACCTTACTAACCCCTTTGGCCTCAAGATGCTTGCCTAATGTGGCTTTTGTACGAAATGCACCTGAGTTGTCAATTACAAGTGCATTTCGGATCCCGTAATTTGTGTAATCTGTTTCTGTCGGATCATTTGCCGAGATCATATGAACTGTAGTGCCGTTAATTATGAGTGCCTTACCTTTGAAGTCGGTTTCAACCGTACCCGTAAATTGCCCATGCACCGAATCGGTGCGCAGAAGGGAGGCTCTCTTTTCAAGCATGTCTTTTGTCAGTTCTCCCCGGGTAACTATGGCCCGCAGCCTAAGTTGCACCCCTTTACCAGTTTTAGCCATCAGTTCTCGTGCCAATAAGCGCCCTATCCGCCCAAAACCATATAAAATGACATCTTTGGGTTGTATCGGAGAGCGTTCTTTAGCCTCTCCCAATTTATCAATCACAAAAGACTTGACATCAATGTGCGTTGTACTATCCTGGGAATGATATTCATACGTCAGTTTTCCAATGTCGAGTTTGGAAGGCGGCAGAGAGATGTCTTTCACCGCCTGAAGGATCTCGACAGAGTCGAAAATAGAAATAGGTTTTTGCACAAATTCCCCCGCGTATTCGTGCAGATTGATAATATCACTCACATTTTTATCGATCAACTGATTGCGAAAAAGAACGACTTCTATACCGCGATCATACCACATATCACTAACGATCCTGATAAATTCTGTTGTGGCTTTACGACGATCGGCCTGGAAGGCCAGTTCTTTCTCATAACGCTTAAGTGGACTCATATATGCACAGCTTTTTCTACTGCAAAAATACTATTTCCCCCGGTCTCGATCGAATTGTTTGCCCATAAAAAAAGCGCCCCGAAGAGCGCTTGTTGAAATTTGTGTTATCTATTGAAATATGAGTCGTTCTCGTTCCCCTTCATCATCGATCAAGGTTATGCTGAATTGTTCATAGCGCGAAATACCAGAAAATAACCGATTAGCATCATCTATATTTCTGACCGCATCGTCATCTATTTGAATGATCACTTTCCCATCAAGTCCGTATCCCCGATATCGTTCCGGCACACCTGTTATCTTCACTCCATTCTTTACCTTAAAACTGCGCCTATCCTTGTCAGAGAGATTTCTGACTTCGATCCCAATTCCAGGAACAATGGCCGATTGTCGTTTTTTCAATTCTACAGGAATTACCATATTTTTCCCTTTGCGATTAATAGTCACATCAACTTCATCTCCCGGGCGTTTTGTAGAAACATAGCCGGTAAGATCAGCAAAACGACGCACGCGAATATCATCCACTTTTTTGATAACATCCCCCGATTGTAAGCCTGCATCATCTGCACCTGATTCTTCTTCGATACTGTCCACATAGACACCATCAATTTCATTGACACCTTTATCTATGGCCTGTTGTGTATTAAGCCTAAGGGTAGTAATGCCAAGTATTCCTTTCTGTACATCGCCAAATTGCATTATGTCTTCAACCACTTTCTTTGCCAGGTTGCTGGGAACAGCGAAGGAATATCCAACATAGGATCCGGTTTGTGATGTGATAGCCGTATTAATTCCTATGAGATCTCCGTTTGTATTGACCAGCGCACCGCCACTGTTTCCAGGATTCACAGCAGCATCCGTTTGAAGGAAGGATTGATTTCTACCCAAATTCCTGGCTTTGGCACTAACGATCCCTGCAGTAACAGTTGAAGTCAAATTAAACGGATTGCCTACAGCCAGCACCCATTCCCCAATTTTGGTATTATCGGAATCACCGAATGCAATGTAAGGTAGGGGTTGCTCGGGTTCAATCTTTATTAAAGCAATATCTGTCGTTGGGTCCGATCCGATAACTTTTGCTTCATAAGAGCCATTATTATTCAATGTAACAATCAATTCCCGGGCTTTGTCTATGACGTGATTATTTGTAACGATATATCCGTCAGGAGATATGATGACGCCCGAACCTGAACCCAGCTGCGGCCTGGAATTTCCTTCCGAACCGTAAAAAAAATCAAAAATACTGCCTGACCCTCTGGAAGTTGTCAGGTTTTTTACGTGAACCACGGCATTGACCGTTTGCTCAGCAGCAGTGGTAAAATCTACCTCTTCAATAGCAGCTTTTGTCATTGAAACCGTATTGTTTGACGTTGTGATAACGGGCATCTCACTGGAAGACGTTATTACTGAGGTTTCTGATTCATCAAAAAATAGGAGATAGGACCCTAAGGTTATCGCTCCGGCAAAAAGGGCGACTAAGAAAAGGCTTGCTATATTCTTCATATCGGATAGTATATTAATTTAAAGTAAAAATAAACAAAGGGACTGCTCATTTATTTTGCTTTAACGTCTCTTTAACTACTAAAATTAGCTTAAATAAAGTTCTATCTTTATGTTGCATTATTATGCTCCTGCATTTTTATAAATATCACGGAACCGGTAACGATTTTATCTTGATCGATAACAGACAGGATAATTTTCCTAAGAATGACACCAAGTTGATCCACAATTTGTGCGACAGGCATTACGGCATTGGCGCAGACGGACTCATTTTGCTGGAGCGGGATCATTCCGTTGATTTTAGGATGGTCTATTATAATGCCGATGGCAAGCCTGGCAGTATGTGCGGGAATGGCGGCAGATGCTTGGTAGCCTTTGCAAAATTTTTAGACATCATAAGTGATCAGGCAACATTCAAAGCCAATGGAGACAAGTATAATGCTGAAATAGAAGCAGATATCATTTCATTGACTATGTGCGACGTAGGCGAAGTGGAAACCCATGATAACCATTGGTTTGTAAATACCGGATCACCACATCATATTGAGATAGTGGAAGATTTAGATAATTTCGATGTTATCGGGCATGGGAAGAAGCTGCGTTATGAAGTCTATGGCGAAGCGGGAAGCAATATTAATTTTGTGAGCGCTGAATCCAGTAATATATTTAAAGTCAGGACGTATGAGCGAGGCGTTGAAGATGAAACCCAGTCATGTGGTACAGGGGTGACAGCAGTAGCATTGGCCATGCATCATGCAGGAAAAGCGAATTCCAAAAACATCAAGGTGAAAACACTGGGCGGAGATCTGAATGTTCAATTTGATGGAGATGCTTCTGGATATTTTAATATTAAACTAAAAGGGCCTGCGGTGCAGGTCTTTAAAGGCTACTTGGAATGTTAAGATTAGAAGGAGATAGCATTTACCTCAGAGCACTGGAACCAGGAGATTTAGAATTCTTGTATGAACTGGAGAACAATACTTCTATCTGGGAGATCAGCGGGACAAAAACCCCATATGCCAGACATGTCTTGCGTACGTATCTCGACAATGCCTTTAAAGATATTTACGAGGTTAAGCAATTACGATTGGGAATCTGTAATAAGGAAAACACTCTTTTGGGATTGATCGATTTATTTGATTTTGATCCGGGACATATGCGCGCAGGCGTGGGGATCGTAATCATGGAATCCGAGGATCGGAACAAAGGCGTTGGCACAGAAGCCCTTACAATACTCCTCGACTATGCATTTTCCACCTTAAATCTACGGCAGGTTTATGCAAATGTTGGCAAAGACAATGAATTGAGTTTGCACCTGTTTTCTAAATTAGGTTTTCAGGAGATTGGGATCAAAAAAGATTGGATTCGCAGTGGGAAAGGATTTAAGGATGAGGTGATGTTACAAAAAATCAACGCCTGATATGTATACAAAGCGACTCGTGCTTTTAGTTTTGATTATTGGCCTGGTGCTTTGTGCGGGCTTTGCTTATATGGTGTATAATGCGCTCCTCTCCCCGAATACGAATTTTGAAGAAAGCCAGGTTACCGTTTATATACCTACGGGTTCTACAATGGAGAATGTCCTTGAGATAATGGAACCTTATCTGGAGAACAGTGATACATTTTACCAGGTAGCCCGACGCAAGAAATACGATCAGAATATCAAAGCTGGGAAGTATGTTTTGATAAAAGGCATGAATAATAATGACCTCATTAATACAATACGAAGTCAAAATAGCCCAGTAAGCGTTTCTTTCAATAACCAGGAAACCCTGGCAAGTCTTGCCGGGCGTATAGGGGAGCAAATAGAAGCAGACAGCACGGCTCTATTAAAAGCCTTTCAGGACAGAACGTTTATGGAGGATAAGGGCTTCTCAACAGAAACAGCTTTAACAATGTACTTGCCCAACAGCTACGAATTTTATTGGAATACTTCAGCTGACCGTTTCAGGGATCGTATGTATGAGGAATATTCCCGTTTTTGGACAGAAGCCAGAGTAGGTAAAGCAAAGGCCTTAGGATTAAGCAAGGCCGAAGTTATTTCGCTGGCTGCTATTGTTCAAAAAGAAACGGCCAAAGTTGACGAAAGGCCCAGGATTGCAGGGGTGTATTTAAACAGAATTAAGCGGGGTATGAAATTGCAGGCTGATCCTACAGTGATCTTTGCGATAAAACACAGCAGCGGGAATTATGACACTATTATTAAGCGGGTTTTATATCGGGATCTCACCTTGGATTCCCCATATAATACATATAAATATGCAGGTGTACCTCCAGGGCCAATAACGATGCCCGATATCTCTTCTATTGAAGCTGTTCTCAATAGTGAAAAGCATAATTACCTCTATTTTGTAGTCAATGTAGAACGTTTTGGCTATCACATGTTCGCCAGTACATTGGCGCAGCATAACCGAAATAAAGCGCAATACGTCCGTTGGATTAATCAACAGAACATCAACCGCTAACCAAATTGTCGGGCTATTCCTACCATTTACCCATCATTTCATCCCTTTTATACATATTTTAAGAAAAAACCCTCTTATCTGAACTAATTTCGTCTTGTGAAATGAGCGCAATCCTGAATTGGATGTAAGTCGAATGAAAACACTAGTATGAAAAAGTGGATAGGCACCGTTAGTATGCTTACCATGATTTTTATTTTAGCAAGTTTCACTAACAAAACAACCAAGGAAGTTAGTGTACCCAGTTCGCTAAAAGTAAATGAACCTACGATGGCTTTGTTTCCCAAAAACAAGACCATGCTGCGCACGACTTCAATATTCCCACCGTTTATTGGAAGTTCGTATGTCGGTTTTAAAGAGGCCCTTGGCTTCAAGGAATCGTCTGGCAATTATTTTATCACTAATACTTATGGCTATTTGGGGAAATACCAATTTGGTATTGCAACTCTGAATTTGATGGGGGTATATAATGCCTCTCAATTCTTAGGAGATCCGAAACTGCAGGAACGGGCATTTTATACGAATATGGTCCGCAACAAATGGATCTTGAGAAAAGATATTGTCAGATTTCAGGGAAAACGTATCAAAGGCGTTCAGATAACTGAATCAGGCATTTTAGCTGCAGCACATCTCGCCGGGGCAGGGAACGTAAAACGCTTTCTGCGATCTTACGGAAACCATGATAAGTGCGACGCTTATGGCACCAGTATTTCTGCATATTTGCAAAAATTTGGAGGATATGATCTTTCAGAAATTAGGCCTAAACGAAATCCTAAGGTATAACCAAACCTTAACAAGTGAATTATCCCTGTAGTAAGTACTACAGGGTTTTTTTATGCTTTTATAAGGAAAAGGGTCGGGCGTTTATGAAGATCCGGAATCTTTTCTTGCCACTCATCAATCGTAAGGGTTGAGATGAATTCTGTTGGCAGTGTAAGATCTGCAGCGATACAGAGGTAGGTTTTTTTGGATAGGGTAGCAAGGAGGTGGTGGATCAAACTATTATTTCTATATGGTGTTTCAATAAAAAGCTGTGTCTGATCTTTCTCTCGCGATTCTTTTTCCAACTCCTTGATCTTCTTTTTGCGATCCGCTTTGTCAATGGGTAAATAGCCATGAAAAGCAAATTGTTGCCCGTTCAAACCACTTCCCATAAGTGCGAGTAGGAGAGAAGAAGGTCCGACCATTGGCACAACAGCTATGCCCTTCTCGTGGGCAATCTTAACGACTTCAGCCCCGGGATCTGCTACAGCTGGACTTCCGGCTTCCGATAATACCCCAACATCATGTCCTTCCAGGCACGGATCCAGGAAACTGGGTATTTGCGATGCGTCAGTGAATTTATTTAAGGCCATTAGGACAAGCGATGCCTGAGATTTTCGGGGATGGATCTTTTTTATAAACCGGCGGGCCGACTTCTCGTTTTCAACAATGAAGTACGTAATTCCTTCGATTGTTCTCTTAACGGATAGTGGAAGAACTTCCAGGGGTTCAGTATCTCCGAGAGTGGTAGGTATTAAATAAAGAGAACCTCTTTTTTTTCTTTTTTTGGCCATGGTTACGGATTGATCAGCTTATCACAGATTTGGTCACATGCCAGGTTTATCAGATCAAACACATGATCAAAACCATCGGCACCGCCATAATACGGATCAGGCACTTCGCTTTCTGATTCCGGGAGGAGATCCAAAAGTAAAGAAACTTTTTTACGGGAAATCTCGTCAGGAGCTAAATCGAGGATATCATCAAGATTACTCTGGTCCATGGCAAAGATCAGATCAAACTCTTCGAAATCTGCGACTTCGAATTGGCGACATCGTTGCCGGCTGATGTCAATGCGATTCTTTAGTGCTACGGCAATGGATCTGGGATCAGGTTTACTACCTACATGATACCCGGCAGTGCCAGCAGAATCAATATAGACTGAGATGTCAGTTACTTTTGATTGGAGTATACCTTCTGCCAGAGGAGAACGGCAAATGTTGCCAAGGCATACCATGAGCACCTTGGTTGCCATCTGAAATTAGGCGAATTTTTTGGTTAGATCTTCAATATACTTCCGGAATTGCTTATCCGTTTCAGCCAGATTGTCTACAGTTTTACATGCATGTAAAACGGTTGCATGGTCTCGCTTCCCAATTTGCGAACCAATACTGGCAAGCGAAGCTTTGGTATATTTCTTGGCAAAGAACATGGCTAATTGTCTGGCTTGAACGATATGCCTTTTGCGAGTTTTGGATTGGAGTGTTGCCACGTCCATTTCGAAGTAATCAGAAACAACCTTCTGAATGTAGTCTATTGAGACTTCTCGCTTCGTATTTTTTACAAATTTCTCCACTACCTGCTGGGCCAATTCCAGTGTAACTTCTTTTTTGTTGAAAGAAGATTGGGCAATGAGCGAAATAATCGCGCCTTCCAGTTCCCGAATATTAGTTTTGATATGCTTTGCGACATATTCGATGATGTCTTCAGGCATTTCAACCCCGTCCCTATAGAGCTTATTCTTTAAAATTGAAATTCGGGTTTCGTAATCCGGATTTTGTAACTCTGCAGAAAGCCCCCATTTGAAACGAGATAAGAGCCGCTGCTCTATATCCTGCATATCAACAGGTGCCTTATCGGAAGTCAATATCACTTGCTTCCCGTTCTGATGCAGGTGGTTGAAGATGTGAAAGAATACATCTTGTGTACCTGTTTTGCCACTGAGAAACTGCACATCATCAATAATGAGTACATCGATCAGTTGATAGAAATGGATAAAATCGTTTCTGGTATTCTTCTTTACAGATTCTATATACTGCTGTGTAAATTTTTCAGCAGAGATGTAGAGCACAGTGCGCTCCGGATATTTGTCTTTGATCTCAACCCCAATTGCGTGGGCCAAATGCGTTTTGCCCAAACCAACGCCACCAAAGATCAATAAGGGGTTAAAAGAGGTGCCACCAGGTTTATTGGCAACTGCCATCCCGGCCGAGCGAGCCAATCGATTCGAGTCTCCTTCCAGAAAATTCTCAAAATTATAATTGGGATTAAGTTGCGATTCTATTTTGATGTTGCGAATGCCCGGGATCACAAAAGGATTTTTCAATTCCGGATTTTTGGAATGAATAGGCACGTCCATTTCTTGTGGTGAAACGCTGCCCCTGTTCGTGCTGGGTATTTGCTCAGTAAAAGGTTCTGAATTTCCGTAGGTATTCTCCATCTTAATTATATAGACCAATTTCGCGCCTTCTCCAAGTTCTTTGGTCAGCGCCACTTTTAACAATTTTACATAGTGCTCTTCCAGCCATTCGTAAAAAAACTTACTGGGCACTTGAATGCTTAAAGCGTTGTCTTGAAGTTTGATGGGTTCGATGGGTTCAAACCAGGTTTTGAAGGCTTGCGGTTGGATATTATCTTGGATAAAAGCCAAGCAATTGTTCCAAACGGAATTCGCAGTTATACCCATCTTAAAAATACTCTATTGAACGGTTAGTGATTACTTCTGCAGGTAAAAGAAAGCTCTCGACGATGCTCCTTTACTAGTGAGACAAATATGTGAACAAAAAACATAAAAAAAAAATCAATTAGGGGTTGATTTTTCCCTTTTTTTTTTGCAAGTTCTGAGCCCTAAGAGGTAATCTCCTAAATATAGAGTTTTTGCCTAAATAATCAATGAATTTTTCGACTATTTCTTTTAGAGTTCGGTATGGTGAGACCGATCAAATGGGTATCGTATATCACGGCAATTACTTGCAGTACCTTGAGATGGGTAGAGTTGAGTGGTTGAGAGCAATGGGAATTTCCTACAAGCGAATGGAAGAAGACGGCATCAAATTACCTGTAATTTCCGTAAACTTAAAATACCTTAAATCGGCAGCCTATGATGATGTCATCACAGTAGCTACAAAAATCAAAAAACTCCCGCAGGTTAAGATTGAATTCGACTATGAGATCCGCGCAGAAAATGGCGATCTATTGGTTGAAGCTACTACTATTTTGGCATTCATGGACATAGCGACAAACAAACCGATCCGGTGTCCTGATTCTTTATTGGAAAAAATCGAGAAAATGTATTTCTAGAAAAGGGCAACCAGCAAAATACTAACGACAGCTAAACCTATCCCTGCCCAATTTGTTTTACTTATATGTTCTTTGAACAAAGCAATCCCCAGTAGGGTAGTGCACATTACGATTGCGACATTGTTTAGGGTAAAGACAGTGGCGCTGTTAAGGGCCGGAGTATTTAATGCCCGTAGCAAGAAATAGATAGAAAAGAAATTAGGTACCCCTAATACGACCCCTGCAAGGATATTGCGAATTCCAAATGAAAAGAGGCGTTTAGTACGTGTCGTACCAATAAATAGTAAACCTGTTATCGCGGCAGCCGCAAATACACCTGAACTGAAAATAGGGAATTCTACTTCTGTTACCAGGCCATCTTGAAAGTATTTGATGCATACATCTATGATACCCGATCCAAGAAAGACGAGCGCAGGCAGGAGCAATCCCTTAGATCGAAAATGGGATCCGGGTTTTACAGAGGCGTAGTAGACTGCGAGTAAGGCCAGGATAATACCAGTTATTTTTAAAGCGGATAAAGTCTCGTTATATAACCAAACGCCCACCAATACAGGAATAGCCAGTGACATTTTAGTCGCTACAGAAGCCACGGAAACTCCGAGGTCTTGAGAAGTTTTGGCCATTAAATTAAATACCACGATAAAAAGAATACCTAATGCCATGGCGGGAAAAAACCAGGTTTTTTCAGGGAGAGATGTTATCGGAACTGACTGTCCGTAGACGATAAGACCGACACTGCAGGCGGTGATATAATTTATGATGATCGCAAATAAAGTCTCCACCTTATATGTGGCAAACAGCTTGAATATGATAAAGATCAAAGTGGAACAGGCAACCGATAAACCGAGATCTATCATTTACAATTTTGATTTTAGCTGGGTTATATCTTCCGTTCCTACCTCAAGGTGCCAGGTTTTAAGTCCGACCGATTTAGCAGATTCAATATGTTCAAAGGTATCATCAACAAATAAGGTGCGTTCCGGAACAAGGGCATTCTCCATAATCACTTTTCGAAATATGTTAGGATCAGGCTTACTCATGTTTATTTCATGGGATAAGTAAACTTTATCGAATGTCTTAAAAAAGTCCTCCATCAACTCTGAGCCCAATTCCTGAAAACAGCTTTGTATATGGAGTTCATTGGTGTTAGACAATAAATAACAGCGATAATTTTCGTTTTGTTTGAGGGCCTTCAAAAAATCAATTCGTGCCTGAGGCAGGTCTAGCAAAATGGCATTCCAGGCCTGTATCAATGCCTTCTCCTCCAGGCCGGGTAGAATTGCCATTGCATAGCTCACGAAGTCGGAAGTAGCGATGAGGCCTTTTTCATAGCGATCAAGCCTATCGAATAAAGCAGGGGGGATTTCCTGAACACCTAATTTTTGCAATTCCCGAAAAGTAGCTTGCTTATCCAGGTTGATAAATACATCCCCAAAATCAAAAATGATGCTATCTATCATTCCTATATATTAATAAGGTATCTGATTCTATTATTTCACGACCTACAATACGACCGGTCGCGTCAGGTGCTTTCAATCCATCTCTGAATTCCATTGCTCCAGTAAAAATCCTGGCCTCATCCCAGAGACCGGAATCAAGAAAGGCCTGCAGTGTTTGACTGCCCCCTTCAACAAAAAGACTGTTTATTTTTTGCTTGTGGAGTTCTTTCAGGAGGTTATCTAGTAAATGCTCATCAAATGGAATGGGAAAATTCACAACATGAGAAGGAAGGTCTGTCCTGACTTCTGGGCTCACTATCCAGCTGGGGGCAATTTCATTGCAGACCCTATGGCCTGCCGATACTTCATTTTTTTGATCTAATATGATGCGCGTAGGCGAGGCCCCGGCCCAGCGACGCACATTGAGTTCCGGATCGTCGGCCAGCACCGTATTCGCACCTACTAGTATAGCCTGCTCCTGACTCCGCCATTGGTGAACCCGCTGCCTGGCAAGAGTGCCAGTGATCCAATAGGGTTTCTTCTCGTCTCCGCGTATTGCTGCATCCGGAGCCATGAAGCTATCCGAAGTCTGTGCCCATTTCAGTATAATATATGGGCGTTGTTTTTCATGAAAACTTAGAAAACGTTTATGATGTTCGCGACACGCATCCTGGAGTACGCCTGTGATCACATCAATACCGGCATTTTCAAGAGAAGAAATACCTTTTCCATTGACTGCCGAATTGGGATCCTGAATGCCAATAACAACCCTTGGTATACCTGCTGCAATTATGGCATCAGAACAGGGTGGTGTTTTGCCATGGTGGGAACAGGGTTCTAAACTAACATATAAAGTGCTGTTTTCTAATAGGTTTTTGTCTATGATTCTGGACAGGGCATTTACTTCGGCATGCGGGCCGCCGTAAGGACTTGTATAGCCTTCCCCGATGATCTTATCATCGTGAACAATACATGCACCCACAGCAGGATTTGGCGCAGCATTACCAATGGCATTCTCACCTAATTCCAAGCATCGCAGAATATATTTTTCATGTATCTTCACTGGGCAAAAATAGGATTAAAAAGGCAACCATGAATTCGGCCATTTACAGGGCGATCCAGCCCGATGTTCATCGGCATTCCGCCCGATAAGCCCTTATAATATGCTGCTACGAGAGATCAGGAATATTTATCATCTGGAATTAGATTCTATGTATACTAAGGAGGAAGTGGATAGTTTCTTTTCTCTTGCTCTCGAGCATTATCTGAAGTTTGACAGGTTCATCCTAGCCCTGCAACCACAACTAGTCGTTAGCAAGGAAGAAGAACAGCCCCTCTTTGAAACACTGTCGGCTTTAAAACAGCATATTCCCATTCAATATATTCTCGGCGAAACAATATTTATGGATATTCCTATAAAGCTTGGTAAAGGAGTACTTATACCCCGGCCGGAAACCGAAGATCTTGTGCGCTGGATATTAGAAGACATCCCTCAAGACAGTGATATCCAATGCCTCGATGTGGGGACAGGCAGTGGGGCTATAGCTATAGCTTTAAAAAGACACAGGCCAAAGATCGGCATGTTTGCCCTTGATACTTCGAAGTTTGCTATAGAGATAACATCAATAAACGCCCAACACCAGGAAGTAGAACTGCAGCTGCTTGAGTTTGATGTTTTGGGAGATAACACCTTGGACTTATATGTCGACATGGTCGTTTCAAACCCCCCTTATGTACTTGAAAAAGAACGGAGTACAATGGAACCAAACGTATTGGATCATGAACCAGCTGAAGCGCTTTTTGTGCCGGATGAAGAGCCCTTGCGCTTCTATAAAGCCATCCTCAAACTATGTGAAAATAGTTTAAAAAAGGACGGCTCCATATATTTTGAGATCAATGAAGCAATGGGCAATGAAATGACAGAATTATTAAAGGAATTTGGCTATTCGGATATTCAGTTGAAGAAAGATATATTTGATAAACCCAGAATGATCAAAGGAACGAAAGTTTAATATGAGTGTTAAAGAGGAAATAGATTTTCTGAGGAACGAACTCCGCGAGCACAACTACAAATACTATGTTCTTGCATCACCTCAGATATCCGACTATGAGTTTGATATGAAACTAAAAGCCCTCCAGGAACTGGAGGCGGCACATCCGGAATTCTATGACCCAAATTCCCCGACGCAGCGCGTTGGCGGGAGTGTAACCAAAAATTTTAATACGGTAGTTCATGCCTTTCGGATGTATTCCCTGGATAATTCGTACTCCAAAGATGAAGTGCTGGATTGGGAAAAGCGCATTCGTAGAATAGTAGGAGATGTACCCATTTCCTTCACCTGCGAGCTCAAATACGATGGAGCTTCCATCAACCTTACGTATAAATCCGGTGAATTGTATCGCGCAGTGACCAGAGGTGATGGAGTACAGGGTGATGACGTCACGACCAACATCAGGACGATCAGATCTATTCCCTTGCGTTTAAAAGGATCATACCCGAATGAATTTGAGATACGCGGGGAGATCATTCTGCCCCTGGATGGCTTTGCTAAAATGAATGAGCAAAGGATAGCTGAGGGAGAAGATCCCTATATGAATCCCCGTAATACGGCGGCAGGGAGTATTAAGTTGCAGGACAGCGCCTTGGTTGCCGAGCGACCTCTTGAATGCCTGGTCTATGGTTTGGCCGGGAACAGATTACCGATTGCTTCCCAGGCGGCCATGTTAGAAGAAGCGCGCAAGTGGGGGTTTAAAGTACCAGCAGAAGCACAGGAATGCAAGAACGTTGGTGAGATAATGGAGTTTATTGCTTCGTGGGATCAAAAGAGACATGAGCTTCCTTATGAAACAGACGGGGTAGTTATAAAAGTAAATGACCTGAGTCAGCAGGAAGAACTGGGATACACAGCTAAGGCGCCTCGCTGGGCATTGGCCTATAAATTTAAGGCCGAAGAGGCAACCACAAAGTTGTTGGAGATCACCTATCAAGTGGGTAGGACGGGCGCAATTACGCCAGTAGCAAATCTGAAACCTGTCTTATTAGCTGGCACGACTGTTAAGCGCGCCTCTCTTCACAATGCCGATCAGATCGCCAAACTGGATGTTCGTGAAGGAGACACCGTATACGTGGAAAAAGGGGGGGAGATCATACCCAAGATCACCAAAGTGGAACTGGCAAAACGTCCAGCAGATTCTGCACCGACACAGTATATCACTCAATGTCCTGAATGCCATACGCCATTGGTCAGGAATGAGGGAGAAGCGCAGCATTTTTGCCCGAATGAATTGGGGTGCCCACCACAGATCACCGGTCGGATACAGCATTTTATTTCCCGAAAGGCTATGGATATTGAAGGCATGGGAAGTGAAACCGTAGTTCTATTATTTAATGAAGGGCTAATCTCCAATTATGCAGACCTGTATACATTGACAAAAGAACAGATTGAACCCCTGGAGCGTATGGCCGAAAAATCGGCAGAAAACCTTGTAAAAGGTGTTGTGGCATCCAGAGAAATTCCTTTTGAGCGAGTTCTTTTTGCCCTGGGAATACGCTATGTAGGAGAAACAGTGGCTAAAAAACTAGCC